>JAUSQH010000411.1 GCA_030652895.1 Alphaproteobacteria bacterium | reverse complement strand
TGCGCGGCCTCGACCAGGCTTGTGGATATTTCCGGCATAGCGCCGCATTGCCGATTGCACCAATGCGGAGATTGGCTAGCGATGTTGGGTGGTTGCGCGTTGGCTGCGGTGGCACCCGAGGCCGGCCATGGCCGGTTTATCCGCGTCGAACTTGGCTTCAAGCACCAGAAAAGTTTGAGCGGTATGAAAGCGCCGCCGGGCCGCAATGAACGCTCTGCCACGGCTTATGCGCTGGCACACCCCCTTGTGATCCTACTCCTCGAACCGCACACCAGCGCGGTTCGAGGGCTTTTCCCGCTGGGCTGCCTCAGGCTTTCCCATATCGCCAAGCGTTACCCACGCGTAAAGTAGTACGTGCGGTTGATCGTGTCGGCCTTGATCTCGTTACGCTTCATAATTCCTTCGTCATAGGTGCCATAAACCGTTAGGCGTTCACCCACTTCTATGCGGCGGTTGACCGGGATATCGATTTTATCGGTGTCCACCTGTATCGCTCCGCCCGGATATTGCAGGATAAATTCCTCGTCGTTTTTCACCTCAGTGACCGTACCGGTCAGGCTCAGTCTGCCGCCTGTGCTGAAATAAGGTGAAGTGTGGCTAGCCATATTCTTGCGCATATTCGGCGTGTAATAGGTCATAACGAAGTTACCGAGGGCATAGGATACCGCTTCGGCCTCAATTTCGTTTGCGGTGGTCCAGTTTTTATCCACCCGGCCGGTCACTGTCACCTTATCGCCGCTCTTGATCAGATAGCCGACGCCGCCTTTTTGCTGTTTGAACAGTTCCGGCCAGCTATCGTTGGTATCCACCTTGATTTTGCCGTTGCCATAATTAAGCGTGAACTCGTCTTCGCCCAGCACCTGGTCGACAGTACCCGATAGCGTGACGTAATCATTATCGGTGAGATCAGCGTTTTTTGTCGAATGACCACTGCGCGACATCTCCGTGCCCGGGGGTGTCATTGTTGTAGTTCCCGACGTCTGGTCCGTTCCGACCGACGCCGGCTCATCCTCCGCATAGACCGCGGTTGCGGCAAGCAGGGCTGTCATCGCTGTTACTGGCAATAAATGACGTTTTTTCATAGCTTCCTCCGATATGGTTGACGTCTAAGAGGAAGAAATGGTGTTTTGAAAATAAGGAAACGATAAGGTTTAGGTTGCGTAACATAAAATTTTTATTAGCCGCCTGCCACGCACCAGACGAACACCCGCGGATTTCGCATCCCTGCCGCTTGATCACAGGCCCATATATAGCCTAAGGATAAAGGACCATAAGAAAACGCTGCCCTTTTTACAAAAGGGATACAAGGAGAGGGTTCCCTTCTCGCAAAACTCTCACCGTGATGGAAACTGGTGAAATGCGGCCTGCTGCCGCAACGACTTTCCAGTTATCCGATGCAGTCAAAACGGGCGGATTGATATGAAAAATTTTCTGGGTGCACTGTCGGCAAGCGCTTTAATTTTGCTCTGTACCGGTACCTTCGCATTGGCGCAATCGCGCGACATCGGTTCAATCAGCACGGCATTTAAATTATTGGGCCCCAACCACAAAATCGTTATATCGGCATTTGATGATCCGAAAGTGAAGGGCGTTAGCTGTTATGTCGCCCGGCCGAAAACCGGCGGCATCAAGGGTGGTTTGGGACTGGCGGAAGACCCATCCATCGCCAGCGTTTCCTGCGTTCAGACCGGGCCGGTTTCTTTTTCCAAAAAAATCGACGGCGATGAAAACGGAGAAGAAGTGTTCGACGAAAGCCGTTCGCTTATTTTTAAATCACTGCAGATAAACCGGCTGTTTGACCACAGCAATGGCAGTCTGGTGTATGTCGTGCGCACCACGCGTATTATCGAAGGCTCTCCGGCCACGTCGATCTCCGTGGTTGCACCCATGACCTGGAACGGCGTTGCACCGCAAAAAGCGGCAATCAAATAATTGGCGGACCGTTTTTGGGCATCCGCGTGGCTACCTGGCTAAACTATAAGGCCCGATCGGGAAGCAAGGTCAAGGCTGGTTGAGCCCCGGAACCCGGTCGTGCCACTGGTTTCGCCGTCGTGAGTAAATGCAGGGTGATGAAGGGCACTTATAGCGCTTCAACGTAAAATCACCCGCCTAATCCCGGAAGTTCACGAACTGCAATGGCAGTTCGGTTTTCATTGCTTTGACGGCGGCGATGGCGTCCTGCAAATCGTCGCGGGCCTTACCGGTTACGCGGACTTCGTCGCCCTGGATGGACGCCTGGACTTTCAGCTTGGTTCCTTTCAGGTCCTTGACGATTTTCTTGGCCAGTTCCTTGTCGACGCCCTGTTTGATCACGACGGTCTGGCGCACCGACTGGCCGGCGGCCTTTTCGGGCTCTTTATAGTCCAGCACGCCTGCCTCGATCTTGCGGCGCGCCATATGGCCCTGCAGCAGTTCGTGCATCTGTTTGAGCTTCAGATCATCGTCGGCGTTCAGGGTCAGCGCTTCATCCGTACGCTCGATGGTGCATTTGGATCCCTTGAAGTCATAGCGCGTGGCGATTTCGCGCACCATGTTCTGCACCGCGTTATCCACTTCGGCCATTTCGGTTTTGGCGACGATATCAAAGGATGGCATATCTGTTTCTCTCCCGCATTCCAGTCATATTCTGTTTATAGTATAGCAGCACTATGCACAGGGAGCTTTCATAAATGTCCAGTAATACCGGCACCAAAGCCTGGCAGGCAGCGGATGCGCGCCATCATATCCATCCCTTTACCGATGCGGCGGCGCTGGCGGCCCGGGGCGCGCGGGTAATTGTGCGCGCGGACGGGGTGTGGATCGAGGATAGCGAGGGCCACCGCATTCTGGATGGCATGGCGGGACTGTGGTGCGTCAATGTGGGCTATGGCAACCGGGAGCTGGCGGATGCGGGCTATAAGGCGCTGTGCGATCTGCCCTATTACAACGCGTTTTTCCAGACCACCCATCCTTATGCGGCGGAACTTTCAGCAAAACTGGCCAGCATCACGCCGCCGGGACTGGACCGGGTGCTGTTCGCCAATTCCGGGTCCGAGGCCAATGACACCATCATCAAACTGACCCGCTATTACTGGAACCTGCAGGGCAAGCCGAACAAGAAAATCATGATCTCGCGTAATCTGGCCTATCACGGGGTGACATTGGGGGCGGCGTCGTTATCGGGGCTGACGCCAATGCATCCGCAATGGGATTTGCCGCTGCCGGGATTTGTCCACGTGGATGCGCCCTACTGGTACGCCGAAGGGGGTGATCTGTCTCCCCATGACTTTGGTCTGAAAGCAGCCCGGTCGCTGGAGGCGAAAATACTGGAACTGGGGGCGGAAAATGTCGCGGCCTTTATTGGCGAGCCGCTGCAGGGCGCTGGCGGAGTGATCATCCCGCCAGATAGCTACTGGCCCGAAATACAGCGCATCTGTACCGAACACGATATTTTGCTGATCGCCGACGAGGTGATCTGCGGGTTCGGGCGCACCGGCACATGGTTCGGCTGTGACACCTTCAATATCAAGCCGGATTTCATGACGCTGGCCAAAGGCCTTTCATCTGGTTATGTGCCGATATCCGCTGTGATGCTGGGAACCCGCGTCGGCGACGCCATTGCCAACGCGAATGAAGAATTGGTGCATGGCTATACCTATTCGGGCCATCCGGTGGCTTGTGCGATAGCACTGAAAAATATCGAAATTCTGGAACGCGACAGGCTGGTGGAAAAAGCGGGCAATGATATCGGGCCTTATTTACAAGCAGCACTTGGCACATTGCGCGATCACCCGTTGGTGGGCGAGGTGCGCGGGCTGGGCATGATCGGCGCGGTGGAACTGGTTGCGGACAAGGCGGCGCGCCAGCATTTTGCTCCGAGCCTGAACGTGGGCATGCAGTGCCGCGATCATTGTTTTTCCAATGATCTGATTATGCGGGCGATCCGTGACATTATGGTGGTTAGCCCGCCGCTAACCATAACCCGCGCCGAAGTAGATGAGTTGATCCGCCGCGCCCGCCTGTGCCTGGATCTGACCGCCAACGATTTATCTATCCCCTTATAGTAAATACAAATTTACCCTATCAGGGGAAATTTTTGGTGAATGAAAAAAATCATTCTTTTCCGCTTGATTACGGTATTGAAACGCGGCAGGCCACTTCCCATGTTTACTACATGAGCGGTTCCTAGTGCATTCGAACCGGCGTTGCCCCCCCGCTTGCGGGTTCGAATCGGACCGCCCCGGCATCGGAATACCCCTCCCGATGCCATATGCGCTTTGCGCATAGACGCCCAGCCGGCCCGCACCGGTTGGGCGTCACTTTTTTCACGAACTATTTTTTCACAGACTATTTCGTGCTGTCCGGCCCCAGAGTTTTGAGGGCAATCTCATACACGTTGGGCGACAGGCCGGGGGTGGAAATTATCCGCATCAATGCTTCGCGGGCATGTATCTGGGTGGCGGCGTCATAGCGGCGCCATTGATCGATGGCGGTCAGCAGCCGTGACGCCACCTGGGCGTTGATTTTGTCCAGCTTCAAAACCTGATCCGCGAAGAAGCGATAGCCCGATCCGTCAGCAGCGTTAAAGTGCCGCTGGTTGCTGTGGCAAAACGCACCAATCAGCGAACGTACCCGATTGGGGTTTTCGAAACTGAACTCCGGATGTTTCAACAACGTTTTCACCTGCGTCAGCGCATCCGGCAACAGTGTCAGCGCCTGTGCCGTAAACCATTTATCCAGCACCAGCGCATCCTCGTGCCAGCGGCCGTAAAAATCATCAAGCGCCAGCTTGCGTTCAGGCGCATCCATATGCGCCAGCATCGACAGCGCCGCGATGCTGTCCGTCATATTGCTGGCGTTACGATAATGCGCCATAGCAAGGTCCGTCATGCCACCATCTGCAGTCAGATAGGCCAGTGCGCAATTGCGCAAAGCACGCTGTCCTGCCTCGGCGGCACCAGGCGAATAAGGACGATTGCTGGCATTGGCGTGATAGACGGCTAACAGGGGTTCATGGAGCGCTGTAGAAACATTACTGCGCAAAAATTGGCGCGCCTTGTGCACCGCTTCAACGTCACTCACCACCATTCTGCGGGCGATTTCCTGCTCGGATGGCAATGTGAGAGCCGCAGCGACAAACGCCTTTTCCAATTTATCGTCGCGCAGCAATGCCGCAAGCGCGTCGATAAACTCCGGATCTTGCTGCGGCGGTTCGCCGCGCGCAATCCGCATGGCGTTCTCGCTCAGCAGGCCTAGTGCATATTGTTGCCCCGCCTCCCACCGGTTGAACGGGTCCGTATCATGGGCCAGCAAAAAAGCCTGGGTACCGGGCACCGGCGGTGTTTTCACGATAACCGGAGCGGAAAATTCCCGGAATAATGAAGCCGCGGGCCTGGTCTTGATGTTTTCAAACTGGAATGTCTGTCGGGCGCCGGTCAGTTCCAGCACGCCGGCAGCATCCGGTATCTCAGCGCCATCTTGATCCAGCAATCCGAACGCCACCGGTATATGCAACGGCGGACACTCCGGCTTCCCGGGCATATGCTGGGAAAGCGTCAGGGCATAACTTTGCGTGGCGGCGTCATAGTTTTCTTCGACCGAAATCTCCGGTGTTCCGGCCTGGGCATACCAATGGTAAAACTGCGCCAGGCTTTTACCACTGGCCTGTTCCATGGCGGACACAAAATCCTCGATTGTCGCCGCAGTGCCATCATGTTGCTGCAAATATACTTGCAGACCTTTGGCAAATGCCTCACGGCCAACAAGGGTTTGCAGCATGCGGACCAGCTCGGCCCCCTTTTCATAGACCGTCGCCGTATAGAAATTATTGATCTCGATATAGGACGCAGGCCGCACCGGATGCGCCAGCGGTCCGGCGTCCTCGGCAAACTGGCGCGCGCGCAGGGCCCGCACATCCTCGATGCGCGCTACCGCGGGGGACCGCATGTCGGCGCAAAATTCCTGATCACGAAACACGGTCAGGCCCTCTTTCAGGCTGAGCTGAAACCAGTCACGGCAGGTTACCCGGTTGCCGGTCCAGTTGTGGAAATACTCGTGCGCGATGACGCGTTCAATTCCCGCAAAATCAGCGTCCGTTGCGGTGTCAGGGCGGGCCAGCACAAATTTCGAATTGAAAACATTGAGACCCTTGTTTTCCATCGCCCCCATGTTGAAATGGATAGTGGCCACGATCATGTAAATGTCGAGATCATATTCCAGGCCAAAGCGGGTTTCGTCCCAGCGCATGGAACGTTTCAGCGCGTCCATGGCATAGGCGGAACGGTCTTGCATTCCGTGATCCACATAGATGCGCAAATCGATTTCGCGCCCGGACATGGTCGTGAACGTGTCGCGCACACAGGCCAGATCTCCAGCGACCAGTGCAAACAGATAGCTGGGCTTGGGGAACGGGTCATGCCATTCCGCCCAATGCCTTGCGCCCGGCAACTCTCCGCTCGCGGTCATATTGCCGTTGGACAGCAGCACGGGACAGGTGGCCTTATCGCCAATAATTCGTGTGCGGAATATTGTCAGATTATCGGGGCGGTCGATGAAATAGGTAATATGGCGAAAGCCTTCGGGTTCACACTGGGTGCAATAAAGCCCGCCCGCAAGATACAGCCCCTCCAGCGCCGTATTGGCGCCGGGGTCAATGATGGTTTCGATTTCCAGTTGAAAGCGCGCCGCCGGGACATGGGGACCATGCACGATCAGATGCGTCGCAGACTGCGCGTAGGCGTCTGGGGGCAGGGTCGCGCCGTCCATCCGAATTGCCGCTAGTTCCAGGTTTTCACCATCAAGCAGCAGCGCAGGCAGAGGCGAAGCGCCGGAACCATTTGCCTCAATATCAAGCCGCGCCAGCACCCTGGTTGCATGGGCCTCAAGCGTGACTTCCAGATAGGCGTGTGTGATGCGGTAGTCCGGCGCGCGGTAGTCCCTGGCGAATACCGGCTCGGGCGGGGTGTCGTTAATCGCGTTTTGCATAATAGCATTTTAGCAGCAAATACGCCCGATGGCGAGCGGCGCCTATTCCGCCGCCAGCGGTCCACCGGCCGATACGTCGGCATCTTTTCCTGCATCCGGTTCGTCCGGTTTGCGCAGCCGCAAAAATACCAGCGCCTTGTTGACGTAACGTTTGGCGTCATCCAGAAATGTGTAGGCCACCGGCACCACAACAAAGGTCAGCAAGGTGGATGAGATCATGCCACCCATCAGCAGAAAACCAAGCGAGCTACGGAATTCCGACCCCTGACTGGTGGAAAACGCCATCGGCACCATACCAAAGATCATGGCGAACGCCGTCATGAGAACCGGGCGCAAGCGCAGTGGGCCGGCGCGACGGATTGCCTCTCGTGCGCCTATGCCTTCCGCCTCGCGTAGCTGGTTAGCCTGATCGACGAGCAGAATGCCATTTTTCATCACCACGCCCATTAGCCCGATCAGGCCGATCTGGGCAAACATCGTCATCGGCTGACCGCTAAAATAGAGCGCAACGAACGCGCCAAGAAATGATAGCGGGGCGGTCAGCATGATCACAAAAGGCTGGGTGAAACTGTTGAACTGGCTGGCCAGCACCATGTACAGCGCAACGATCGCAATCGAGAATGCGAATTTGATAGCCTCACTGGATTCTTGCATGCGCCGGGATTTGCCCTCATGGCTGCCGGTATAGCCCTCGGGCAAGCCAACGTCCTCAATGATTTTATCGACCCCCTCCGTCGTCACGGAAAGCGCATAGCCAAATGCGGACGAACCATAGATATCGATAGCACGCACACGGTCTTTGCGGTTGATTTGGGCGGGCGAGACATTGACCTTGATATCCGCGACATTGGGCAGATCAACCAGCCCGCCGTTTGCGGCACGCACCTGGATCTGCTCCAGCTTGGCTAGATCGTTGCGCTGACTTTCCTCCAGCCGCAAGCGCACATCATAGCGCAGGCCGTCTTCTTCGTAGGTCGCTACATCAACACCACCGACCAGCGCGCGCACAGTTGACGCCAAAGCGCGCACCGACACGCCCTGATCCGCCGAGCGTTGCCGGTCGACGTCAACTTGAATCTCCGGCTTGCCCGTCTCGAAGCTGGACTGAACATCGACATACATGCCGGATTCCCGCATCCGCGCCATGACTTCGTTGGCGAATTTTTCAAGCTCCACCAGATTACTGCCGCGCACCACATAATCGATATCAAAATCCTGGGAATTGGCGCCCGAAATCCAGGGTACTTCCGAGATCGAAAATTTCCGTAATTCCGGAATGTTCTGCATCAACGTCCGGGCTCTTTCCATAACAATCAGGAAGCTTTCGTCGCGTTCCTGTTTTGGCGTCAAGGCGATGTAAAAGTTCATCTTGTTCACCCTGGCCTGCTGATCCGCGCCGACGGTGACAAAGCTATTGGTGACGTGCTTAAGGCCCCGAATTTCTTCGGAGATACGGTGGGCGACCCGTTTGGTTTCCTCAATACCGGAACCAAAGGGAACCTCGGCCGATGCCAAAAATTCGCTGCGGTCGGACTTACCGCCAAGCTCGTTCGGCACCAGCCGTGCAATCATAACGCCGCCAACGATCGTCAGGATTCCAAGCAAAACGACCAGCCAGCGATGGTTGAGAATAAACTTGAGGCTGCGCCCATAGGCGTGCTCGACCCCTTCATGCCAGGCCTCAAAGCGGCGGGCAAGCGGTCCGAACGTCGAATGCGGCTTGAGGAAGCGGGCGCACAGGGTTGGCGTCAGGGTCAGCGACACCAGCAGCGACACGGCAATGGCAAATGTCACGGCCAGGCCGTACTGATAGAAAAACCGCCCGGCAATGCCTTCCATAAAGGCGATCGGCACAAACACCACCAGCATCGAATTGGTGCCTGCGACAACGGCGCCGCCCACCCGCTTGATGCCGACAGAGGCCGCTTCCATCGGCGTGTGACCTTCATCAATGGCGCGGAAAATCGCCTCCAGCACCACAATGGCGTCGTCGACCACCAGCGCGACCGCGACGCTCAGCGCCATCATGGTCATCATGTTCAGGGTAAAACCGGCCAGATAAAACGCGAAAAAAGTCGCCACAATCGATGTGGGCATGGCGATGGCGACGATGGTTGTGGCGCGGCTGCTCAACAAAAACACCATGGTGACGATGACCACCAGCACGAGACCGATCAGCAAATCCTTGGTGACGTCTTCGACCGAGGCTTCGATAAAGGTGGAAATGTCGCGCGCCACGACAATTTTCAGGCCTTCCGGCGCCATTTTTTCGATATTACCCAGCGAAGCCTTAATAGCCTTGGCGACATCCAGAGTATTTTCACCCGACTGGCGGCGCACCTCCAGCGAGACGCCGGGCTGACCGTTCAGTTCGGCAAATGTCCGCTCATCTTCCATGCCGTCTTCGACCCGCGCCACATCGCGCACCCGGGTCGGCGCATTATGACGGAACGCCACGACGATTTCACCAAATTCGGCGACAGAGCGGACTTCGCCCATGGTCTTGACACTGAATTCCGATTCATTGCCCGCCGTCTGCAATTGTCCACCGGGCAGTTGCGCATGTTCGCTCTGAATCGCGCGGGTCACATCGTCGGCGGTTAGTTCATAGGCGCGCATTTTGTCCGCATCCAGCCAGATGCGAACCTCACGGTCACGCCCGCCAACCAGGGTTACGGAGCCGACGCCGGGCAGACGTTGAATCTGTTCTTTCACTACCGTATCGGCAAACTGGGTAATGTCGCGGATCGGCAGATCACCCGCCACCATAACCGACATGATCGGTTGCGCGTCCGGATCCACCTTGCTGACCACCGGCGGATTTACATCGCGCGGCAGATCCCCAATGGCGATAGCGACCTTATCGCGCACGTCCTGCGCCTTGACGTCGATATCTTCGCTTAATTCAAATTCAACGGCGACGGTGGATCGCCCTTCGAAACTTTGCGAACGGATACTCTTGATCGAGGAAATTGTATTGACCTGCTCCTCGATAATATCGGTTACTTCCGTTTCAATCGTTTCGGGCGCGGCGCCTTCGAGTGTTGTAACGATACTGACAAACGGAAATTCGACGCTCGGGAAAAGATCATACCCAATGCGGGTAATCGAAATCAGGCCAAGCGCAACAAGCGCCCCGATCAGCATTACAGCAAATACGGGGCGCCTGATCGAGAGATCACTAATCCACATACGCCATCTCCACCGAGATCGCATCGCCGTCGCGGACCCGCATCAAATTGGGGCCAATCAACACACGATCTTCCGGTGTCAGGCCCTCCACGATTTCAACCCGGCGGGCATCCAGTTCGCGCCCGGTTATCTTGACTTTTTTGGCGCGCCCATCCACTGCGACGAACACATATTGCGCATCCCGGGGGCCAAGCACTGCGCGTCGGTCAAGCGTTATCGCCGGCCGCGGGTCGGACGTGAGTGTCGCACGGGCGAACAAGCCCGGCTTTATTGCGTAATCCGGGTTAAGGATCGCCAGCCGCAATTGCACCTTGCGGCTGACCGTGTCGACCTGATCGTTAATCACATGGACCTGGCTCGGATAATCCTTGGCCATGCCATCGATATGCACAACCCCAGGTGTGCCAAGGCGCACGAAGCGCAATTTGGTTTCTGGGATTTCGACAATTGCGGCGACAATATCAATCTTGGAAATGTCAAACACACCGCGTCCGCCGCCCCCGCCGCCTTCCATCATGGGGCCACCGCCCATGGTGGAGAGAAATTCGCCGCGGTATTTATATTGATAGACAATCACACCGTCATAGGGCGCGCGTACGGTTGTGTCGTCCAACGCCTGTTTGGCTTTCGCGAGATTAGCCCGGGCAATACCCAGCCTAGCATCGGCAACCGAATATTGCGCCTGGATTTTATCCATCTGACCCCTGGACACGACGCCACTGGCTTTCAATTCGCTGATGCGCTCATACTCGGATTTGGCATTGGTGAAATCTGCTTGCGCCAGCTTTACCTGAAACTCCGCTTCCTGCAGGCGGGTCACGTAATCGGTCTGGCGGATTTCGAACAGCGGATCACCTTCTTTTACCCGGTCGCCGACAGCGACGAAGGTTTTATTTAGAATACCTGTGACGCTAGGCCCAATATTGGATTTCTGTGATGCCGCAATGCTGCCGGTGCCGACAACGGGCTCCAGAATATCCTCTGTCTGGGGCCGCACGATGGACAGCTCAATAGGTTTTTGCTCGCTCGCCGATGGGCTCTGTGAAGTTGCTGCGGATGTGCCGGCGGGCTTGGACGCGTCAGCTGCGGCTTCCTCTTCGGATTTACCGCATGCGCCAAGCATTAGCAGCAATGCAATGCCGGGGACCATTAACTTACGCATAAAACCTGCTCCATCAAATTCATAAATTTGGAAAATATTCGCGCTATTCATGATGCTTTTCCTCCGGACGCAACCAGAAAATGGCAATTGGCCCGTGCGACTGGGCGTGACAGGTCATCCTGCCAGGCGGTCGCGACAACTGTGGCCAGCCGTGTGCCAAGCCGGATGATCTCGGCCCGTGCAAATGTGTCTTTGGGCCCGGCGGGGCGCAAGTAATCAACCGTGGTGCTGATTACGCGCGGAATTTCCTTGCCGCAGCGGGCGTCGGGATTGTTTTGCGCGTCGACGACCACGGCCAGAGCGGTGGCTTCAAGAAAGGTAGCCACAATGCCGCCATGCAGGGCGGGTAAATTAGGATTACCGATCAGCCGCTGGGCAAAGGGCATCCGGCACAGCACGCCATCGGAATCCTTGCCCGCCATCAGGCCAAGCCAGTGCGCAAACGGAATGGCGTCAAACAGGCCTGCGATATCGCCCGTGACAACTTCCAGATTGGAGGCGTTTTTTGATGTCATGCGCCTTGCCCTTTAAGCATTGTCGCCATGGGCGGCGGGTCGCCAGCAGTACCCAGCATGAACGAGCCATTGGCGATGGCTGCCGGGTCTTCTGGATCGTTCGTATAAATGGTACCGGTTGTAAAGGCCACGTTGCGTCCGATCTTGTGACAATTAGCCGTGACATACAGATCTTCACCCGCAGGAACAGCACGCAAATAATCCACCCGCAGATCAAGGGTGGCGATAGGCGAAGGCGCCGCCATTTTCTGGATAATCGAAATTCCGCACAGGCTGTCCAGCAGGATCATCAACAGACCCGAATGCACGACATTCCAGCCGGTATCGCCAACTATTGTGGGCTGAAACGGTACGCGCACCCGAATCCCGTCGGCATCCAGACGTTCGATCATGGCGCCTAATTCGCCCATAACTCCTACATGCCCGTTCGGCGCACGTCCGGAACGGCGCCGGAATTCGGCCCATGAAATTGGCAGGTCATCAAACATTTTAATCACTTATGTGGTAGGTTGTCGGTCAGCACACCCCCGGCTGACGGTGCGGGAGCAAGTTTCTGACATCTGTCTTAATAATTAGTATACTATTATATTATAATCATCTATATATTATCAATCGTTTTTATTATGAAACTGACGAATCTCATGCCGCACTCCGTATCAAAGCCTTCTGAAAGTCCCGCTGGTGATCTGTTTGAATTACAGCGCGAGGTTGGCTGGCTTGTGTATGACGCCTCCCGTCTATTGATGCGTTCGGTCGAGAGCAAGGTGCGTGAAGCTGGCGTCACGTCACAACAATGGCGGGTTCTCGTACAGCTTGCCCGTGAAAATGGCCAGACTCAAAGTCGTCTGGCCGAAGAGGCCGAAATTGCCCCGGCTCCGTTGGGCCGTCTGCTTGACCGGCTGGAGGACCAAAAAATCATAGAGCGCCGCCCGGACCCCACGGACCGGCGCGCCAAGCGGATTTATCTGGTAGGCGGGGAGCAGGGGCCGTTTTTTGAACGTCTGCGTGAACTGGCTATGCAGCAATTCGCAACTGTTTACAAGTCTGTGAATCATGCCGATTTACTGGAATTACAACGCCTTCTGTTAAAGCTAAAGTCTAATATGTTTGAGGGCGGGACTGAACACTCATCTCGCACTGACTGAATTTTCTATCAAAATCGGCTTGGCAAAAGAAAATTCTTGTCAGGGATTACCTGACAATGTTTTCTGTTTCCCAAGAGCGTGGCGCTTACCGCCACGGCACGACACATCATATCTCCAACAGGGTGGACCTACGACATGAATTTCGATTTCTCCGATGACCAGAAGCTGCTGAAAGATCAGGCACATAAGTTTTTGACTGACAAGTCCAGCCTGAAAGTGGTGCGGCATATTCTGGATACCGACGAAACCTACGCCAAGGACGTCTGGAAAGGAATCGTCGAAATGGGGTGGACCGGCACGACAATCCCGGAAGCCTATGGCGGCATTGGTCTGGGACACCTGGAATTGTGCATGATTGCCGAGGAGTTGGGCCGTTCGCTGGCCCCGGTGCCCTTTTCATCCTCGGTATATCTGGCGACGGAAGCCCTGCTGATCGCCGGCAGCGAAGAACAAAAGCAGAAATATCTGCCGGCCCTTGCCGCTGGCGAAATGATCGGCACCCTGGCGCTTTCCGAAGGCACCCAGGCGGCCACACCGAAGACCATGAAGGTCAGCTTTGAAGGCGGCAAGCTAAAGGGCATGAAAATGCCTGTACCTGATGGCGATGTTGCAAATTTTTCGATCGTCGTGGTGAAAACCGGCAGCGGAACGGATGAAAAATCCGTATCCCTGGCGATTGTTGATCTGACCGGCAAGGGCGTTACACGCGCGCCGTTGAAGACCCTCGATCCGACCCGCAATCTTTCCACCATTACATTCGACGGCGCCCCGGCGGAACTGCTGGGCAAGCAGGGCGAAGGCTGGGCGGTGCTGCAGCAGGTTCTGGACCGTGCGGCGGTGCTGGTGGCGTTTGAACAGGTCGGCGGCGCCGACGCGTCATTACAGATGGCCAAGGAATACGCCATGAACCGCTATGCGTTCGGCCGCCCCATTGCGTCGTTCCAGGCGATCAAGCACAAGCTCGCGGACATGTATATCAAGAACGAGCTGGCGCGCTCCAACAGCTATTATGGCGCCTGGGCGCTGTCCACCAATGCGCCGGACCTGCCCGCCGCCGCCGCCGGGTGCCGCGTGGCCGCCACCGAAGCATTTAATTTTGCGGCCAAGGAGAATATCCAGACCCACGGTGGTATGGGCTTCACCTGGGAGTTTGATTGTCACCTCTTTTACCGCCGCGCCAAATGGCTCAGCCTGAGCCTGGGCAGCCATCTGTCCTGGAAGGATAAACTGGTCAGCGAACTTGAAAAGCGTAATGCGGCCTAAACGCCAGCAATAGGGAGACGATTCAAATGGATTTCGAAGACACACCCGAAGAAGCCGCATTCCGCAAACAGGTGCAGAAATGGCTCGGGGAAAATGCGCCCAAGGGCGCAAGCTCGGGCATGTTCGCTGCCGATCTCAACGAAAAAGAGGCGCTGAAAATCGCCCGCGCCTGGCAGGCGAAAAAAGCCGCCGCAGGCTATGCCAAAATCACCTGGCCGAAAGAATTTGGCGGCATGGGCGGCACCGGCATTCAGAACGTCATCTATTCCCAGGAAGAAGCCAAATTTAATCTGCCCGGCGGATTTTTCGATATCGGCCTGGGCATGTGCGTCCCCACCGTGATGGCGCATGGCAAGCCGGAACATCTGGAACGCTATGTCAAACCCGCACTCTATGGCGAGGAAATCTGGTGCCAGTTGTTTTCCGAACCGGCCGCAGGCTCTGACCTGGCGGGCATTCGCATGCGCGCGGAAAAAGATGGCGACGACTGGATCGTCAACGGCCAGAAAATCTGGACTTCAGGCGCGCACTATTCCGATTTCGGCATTGTCGTCACCCGCTCCGATCCCACCGTTCCAAAACACAAGGGGCTGACCTTTTTCTTCCTCGACATGAAATCGCCCGGCGTTGAAGTCAAGCCGATCAAGCAGATTTCCGGCGGGGCCAATTTCAACGAAGTGTTCTTCACCAATGTGCGCATACCGGATTCCCAGCGCCTCGGCGCGCCCGGCGACGGCTGGAAGGTTTCACTCACCACGCTGATGAATGAGCGCCTGGCGATCGGTGGCGGCGGCGGCCAGCTGGGCACCGATCAGCTGATCGAACTCGCGCGCAAGATCACCCTTCCCGATGGGCAGCCCGCGATCAAAAACAGCGCCGTGCGCGAAAAGCTGGCAGACTGGTATGTGCAGGGCCAGGGCCTGAAATATACCCGCTTCCGCAGCCTCACCGCGCTCAGCAAGGGGCAGACGCCGGGACCGGAAAACTCCATCGGCAAAGCGGTCAGCGCCCAACGCGGCCAGGATTATTCCGCTTTCGCCCTGGAACTGATGGACATGGGCGGCATCCTTAATGAGAATGATCTCGTGCCTTTCAAGGCGGGGTTTCAGGCCTCCTGGCTGATGGCGCCCGCCATGCGCATTGCAGGCGGCACGGACGAAATCCTCAAGAACATCATCGCGGAACGCGTGCTGGGCATGCCCGGTGATATTCGTGTGGACAAGGACATTCCCTATAATCAGTCACCCGGAGTAAAATAGTGGACTTCGAAGATACACCGGAAGAAGCAGCCTACCGCGCCCAGGTGCGCGGCTGGCTTGGAAAGAATGCGCTGTCGATACCGCCCGGCACACGGGTCGGTGTAACCGAATCCAAGGCATGGCAGAAAATAAAGGCGGCGGCCGGTTACGCGGCGATCACCTGGCCAAAAGAATATGGGGGCCAGGGTGGCACCAGCATGCAGAACGTCATCTATGGCCAGGAAGAGTCGCAATATAACCTGCCCGGCAATGTGTTTCTGATCGGCCTCGGCATGGCGATGCCGATGCTGATGGTGCATGGCTCGCCCGAGCAACGGCAACGCTATATCAAACCTGCGCTGTATGGCGAAGAAATCTGGTGCCAGTTATTTTCCGAACCGGGTGCGGGGTCCGATCTTGCGGGCGTGCGCAGCCGTGCGGAACGCGATGGCGATGACTGGGTCATCAATGGCCAGAAAATCTGGACCTCGGGCGCGCATTACAGCGACTTTGGCATTCTGGTGGTGCGCACCGATCCGAATGTTCCCAAGCACAAGGGGCTGTCATTTTTCCTGGTCGATATGAAATCGCCGGGTGTGCGCGTGGAACGCATCCGCCAGATTTCCGGGCAAAGCCATTTCAATGAAGTGTTTCTTGAAAATGTCCGAATCCCGGATGTTAACCGCGTCGGCGCGGTGGGCGATGGCTGGAAGGTGGCGCTGACCGTCTTGATGAACGAACGCTCCGCCGTCGGCAATATGGGCGCGGGCCTCGGCATTGACGAAATGATTCAGCTCGCCCGCGACACCGAACTGCATGATGGCCCCGCCATCCGCAATGCCGCCGTGCGTGAAAAAATCGCCGACTGGCATGTGCAGAGCCAGGGCCTGAAATATACCCGCTTCCGCTCCCTGACGGCGCTCAGCAAGGGCCAGACGCCGGGACCGGAAAATTCCATCGCCAAGGCCGTCAGCGCGCCGCGCCGCCAGGACCTGTCCGCCTTCGCCATCGAGATGATGGATATGGGCGGCATCATCCGTGACCGGACGATCTCACCCTATCGCGCCTCCTATGAAGAAGACTGGCTGTCATCGCCGGGCATCCGCATCGCGGGCGGCACCGACGAGATTCTCAAGAACATCATCGCCGAACGCGTCCTGAAACTGCCCGGCGAAATCCGCGTCGATAGCGACGTGGCATTCAATGAGCTGCCTAGCGGGCGGTGAGGGCGGGCAACAGGGGGGTTAAGTGATGAAAATAGTATGTCAAGACCTACCCCCCTTTTCTGTTGCAAACGTAAATAGAGACCAATTAGGGGGGCTAATTAGTATGAAAATGATCATCACACTTGGAGCTTGTGTCCTGATGCTTGCCGCCTGCGGAGAAGAAGGGACAGTTGATGTACGCGCAAACATGATCGAAGCTTGTGGCACAAAGCAGGGCATTGGTTGGTTGAAGCGCGAATATGGTGACAATTATTGTGAATGTTGGGCAGATCAGGCAGTAAAGGTTCTCAGTCCGGCTAATTACGAGGTTCTTGTCAAAGCCGTCCAATTGGAACTTGAGGCTGCCGATAAAGCCGACCGGGAAAAGATTTACCGGGAGCATACGGCTATCTATTCGACGGTGGCTGCCGCAGCGAAGTCGTGCGCCAAGGCCAAGTAATTTGGCCACTACATTTCCCGGTTTGGTGAGTATTCAAGGGGTCTGCCCCCTTTTTCTTCGCAAGATAGGGATCAGGTCTTGATATAACAGTTTCTCACTCCTCCTTTGATTTTCCTCCAGGGGTCACTCAACCACGAGTGCAATATTTGACCCCGTTTCCGGCGACGCAGAGCGGAGCAAGAAACTGTTATGTCAAGACCTGCCCCCATTTCCATAGCCGGATCGGATGTGGCTATCTCCCCTTCCCGCCTGTCGCCTGGGTCAGCGAACGTATCACTATGGCGGTATTAGACATTTTCGCGAATATATATTATTCATGCGCGTTTGAAGATGCTGAATTTCGCGTCAACGTATCTGACCGGCTTCAGGCCAGCGCAACCAAACGTACGCCCGGCCAGACTGGATGCATGTGCCAATACGGGACAAGTTCATGAACTGACCTTACGCTGACGGACGCCATCACAAAAAAACGGACAAGTGTCAGATCAAGTCGGAACCATGGCCGTTAAACACTCATATCAAGCAACTGAGCAGCAATTACGAATTCAGTGCCATGTGCGGGGAAATAGCATAGTGAGATCCACCATTTTTGCATCCAGACATCTGATTAAAGCCGCAATTTTCGCGGTTCTGGTGGGCAGCGCGAGTGCAGCCCAGGCGCTGGTGATCAATATAAATCCCGTGGCCAATGGCGGTTTGGACATTGCTGGCGCCAACGCGGTCGGCAATGCGGCGCAAGTGCTGACGGCCTTCAGCAAGGCCGCAAGTCAGTGGGAAAACCGCTTCTCCGACAATGTCACAATAGAAATTAGTGCGGATTTTCGTAATCTCGGCGATGCCAATATTATTGGCCAGGCGGGATCGACCATATTGCAAGGCGGCTATGACCTCGTTCGCAACGCGATGGTGGCGGACCGGGATCTCACCACCGAAGCCGTTCTGGCTTTCTTGCCAACCTCTGCGCAGTTCTCAGGCTTTATTCCAGCGGATTTCGGTTTCCTGAATGCGATTCAGCTTACCCAGGCCAATGCGTTAGCGCTGGGGTTTGCGCGGCCTCCAGGTTCAACCTCTGACGCCCTGATAGAATTCAACAGCACCTTTGCATTTGATTTTGACAATACAGACGGTGTTGTCGGGGTGGACTTTGAGACGGTGGCCATACACGAAATCGGTCACGCGCTTGGCTTTGTATCGGCAGTAGACGAAATCGACTACCTGATGAGTATCAGCCAGCCCGGCGATATCGCCATAACCCCGTTGGACCTGTTCCGGTTTGGCCCTGAAAACCCGGCCACAAATAGCGATTTTACGAACTTTGCGCGCAATCTGGCGCCAGGCACCGTACAATATTTTGACGATCTTGATGACGAGTACCGCTTTTCCAGCGGCAGATTTAACGGCGATGGACGTCAAGCCAGCCATTGGAAAGACGACGAGTTAACTGGCAATCTGATCGGCGTCATGGACCCTACCCTGGCCAGCAATTTCATCAGTCCAATTACTTTCGCGGACACACGCGCTATGTGCCTGATTGGCTGGGATTGCATACAAATCGTGGCTGCGGTTCCCGAACCTATGACGCTCTCGCTGCTTGGCGCGGGATTGGTGGGCATCGGCTGGACCCGCCGCCGCACCCGGGGATAGGCGCTAAATTATCCTGCGGCAAACCCCGGCTTGCGGGCGGCTGTTCCCATGCGTTGTTCATGAAAGACCTGGCGGCCAAGGCCACCATATCGTCCTGATGGCGGAACTGTTCCTTTCCGTGACAGGAAAGTCCGGCCATTTCGGCCGGTGGCCGTGACGGCCAATTCCACGGTACACCAGCAGGCTTGATTTGGCGGGGTTATACACTTATGTTCTGCGCCATGCCGAAACGCATCGCGACATATTTTCTGGCGCTTGCCGTCTTTTTGGGGGTGACGTTGCAGATTGCGGGGGTGGCCCTGGCCGCAGCCGGACCGCCAGCAACGGGTATGTCCACCATGGCGGATATGGGCGGCGATTGCGATCAACCGGCACGCCCATGTAATGGCATGACGCCGGATTGTATCGACAGCATGGGGTGCGTCACAAACACTACCGCGCCTGTTGCGCCCCTCGCGGTTTCGGATCTGCTGCAATGGAGCGCTGTCAGCTATTTCTCTCTAAATGCCATGCCGGCAGGCGTGAGCATCAAGCCGGAACATTCCCCTCCTATCCTCGACGCGTGAACTGATTTGAATTGATTGCTGTTTGATTGACGGCAATCTCGGTCTTCACGCGCGCCACCGTCTTTGTACGGATGGCAATGAGGGATATCACATGTCCAGATTTCGTAATTCCGCTGTGATGGCGGCACTCGCCATTTTGTTTTTAACATCTCCGCTCACCAGTTGGGCCGCTTCCGAGGACTATCGGTTTGAGTTGGCCGGACAGCCCGAGAAAACCGGCGCGGGAACACTCGTTAAGGTGCGCCTGGTTACCGTGGCCGACGAAAAGCCTGTTGGCGGGATCGAAATTGTCGAGACTCGCCTCGATATGGGGCCGGATGGCATGCCAACAATGACAGCGCCGGTAAACCCGTTGCCTGCGAGTGAGCCTGACGTCTATGCGTTCGAAGCGCACCCCACGATGGCGGGAAACTGGGCGCTGACCGTCTCGGCAAAGATAAAAGGCGAAGCGGACCTTGTTAGCGGCGCGGTTACAGTTACGGTTGCGAAGTAACATGCGCCCGCATGGTTGCGGCGCGCTTCGCCGCATCACGGCCGTTATAGGCATTGCTCTCACGGCGGTGTTCCCGGTCGGGGGCGTGGCCAATGCCGGCGACGCCATCCCTGGCGGCACTGTCGATGAGCTGCTTGTTCTGGCGCGTCAGTTAAACCCCGAACTCGCGGCGAAAGCGCTCGAAAGTGAGGCTGCGCTTGCAAGGGCGTCGGTGGCAGGCGCGCTGGACGATCCGATGTTCCGGGTCGCCGGGGAGACGGACCGGATGAACGACGATCGCTTCAACAAGATCGTCTATTCACTGGAGCAGGAGTTTCCATTGTGGGGCAAACGGCACCTGCGCCGCCAGATCGCCCATGCCGAAGCGGCAAGTGTCCGCAACCAGCAGGAGATAGCTTCCGTCGAACTGGACGCGCGCATCAAGACCGTGTTTGCGCAATATTGGCGCGCGGCGCGTGAGGCTGAAGTGACGCGCGACGTGCAAGTACTACTGGGCGCCGTCGCTGAAAGCGCGCAACGCCGTTATGCGCAGGGTATAGGCCTGCAGTCGGACGCGATCCGTAGCGCCCTTGAACGCAGCCGCCTTGATCTCGCGTTCGCCGCTGTTGAACGCAGTAAGCGCAGCGCGCGTGGCCAATTGAACGCCCTGCTCGCCCGGCCGCCAGGCGCGCCGCTTGCCGAACCCGTCTCCCTGCCTCTGCAACCGTCGGCGGATATGCTTGACATGGATCGTCTTCTTGATCGTGCGCGGCACAATAATCCCATGCTGGCGTCGGCGAGCCATGAGATTACGGCGGCGGAGGACAGCCGCCGCCTTGCCGAAAAGAACCGCTATCCTGACATCTCGCTCGGCGTCGGCGCGATTGATCGTGAGAATGGCCCGGCGGGCCTGATGGCTTCGGCCGGGATCCGGGTTCCCCTGCAATGGGGCCTTCGAAAAACAGAGATCCGCGAGGCCACTTTGCGGGCCGGTGCGGCGCAATCGCGCCGCGACGCGTCACTGCTACAACTGCAGGGCGGTCTTGAAGAAGCGCTGGCCGGGTTGCAGGAAGTGCAACAGGCAACAGCACTGCTGACCACCAGCCTGCAACCGCTAGCGCAAGCATCCTACCGTTCCGCGATGAGCGGCTATCAGCTGGGCCGTGGCGATGTGACGGCGGTACTGGAAGCCGCCCGTCGCATACAGGAGATCCGGCTTGAGCTGCTCCATGCGCGGGCAGAACAGCAGGTGCTGCTCGCAGGGATTGAGCGCATTATCGGAGGCCGCCTATGAGCCGGAAAGTTCTGGTTATTATCTGTGTACTAATTGGAGGCGCCGCCTTTGGCGGTTACTGGCTAGGTCAGCGCGCAATGCCAGAGATGAATGCATCGGCGCCTGATGCGACAACGCCTGAACCAGAAATTCTATTTTACCGCAATCCGATGGGGCTGCCGGACACCTCGCCCGTACCCAAGAAAGATTCCATGGGGATGGATTACCTACCCGTTTACGCCGGCGAGGAGCCGGACGATAGCGGCAGTGTCCAGGTCAGCCTGGCGAAAGTCCAGCGCCTGGGCGTGCGTACCGAAACCGTGCAACTGCGCCAGCTCGCCCGCACCATTCGCGCGGCAGGTACAGTGCAGCCGGATGAACGCCGTCTGAGCATTGTCACCACAAAATTTGACGGGTTCATCGAAAAGCTGCAGGTCAACGCTACCGGCCAGTTTGTGCATAGCGGGCAAGCGCTGATGCAGTTCTACGCGCCGGACCTTGTTATTGCCCAACAGGAATATCTGCTGGCCTTGCAGTCCTTGCGGGACATGCAAGGTGCAGGCGATGATATCCGCTCCTCCGCCAGACAGTTGGCGGACGCGGCGCTGCAGCGGCTAAAAAACTGGGATATTTCCCGGGACCAGATCAAACGCCTTGAACACGACGCAAACTTTACCCGGACATTGACTCTGTTCGCCCCGGAAAAAGGCGTCGTGATGCGGAAAATGGCGGTCGAAGGCATGCGCTTCCTGGCCGGTGACCGGCTGTTCGAGATTGCCGATCTGTCCACGGTCTGGGTGATCGCCAATGTTTTTGAACAGGACCTTGCCGCGATCCGCAACGGCGCAAAAACCAGCATCAGCATCGCGGCCTATCCGGGCGAAATATTTACTGGCACGGTTGCCTTCATCTATCCCGATGTCGACAAGGACACGCGCACGGCCAAGGTGCGCATCGAGGTCCCTAATCCTGGTGGCCGCCTGAAGATCGATATGTACGCCACGATTGAGTTGACCGCGCCGGTAAGTGACGGCGCTGTTGTGAGCGTCCCCGCTTCTGCAGTGCTGAACAGCGGCACGCGCCAGGCGGTGCTCGTCGCGCACGGCGCAGCGCAGTTCGAACCGCGCGAAGTCACACTAGGGGCACAGGCCGACGGCTATTATGAAATCCGAAGCGGCTTGCAGGCTGACGAAATGGTGGTAACCGGCGCCAATTTTCTGATCGACGCCGAAAGTAATCTGAAAGCCGCGCTCAGCGCCTTTACCGATCCGGCGGAGGAAACGAAATGATCGCGCGGATCATCGCGCTATCGGCGCGTAATATGTTGCTGGTTTTATTCGCCACCGCATTCATTGTGGCGGCAGGTATCTATGCCGTCGTGCAGATGCCGCTGGACGCAATACCCGATCTGTCGGACACCCAGGTCATTGTGTTCACGGAATATCCCGGACAGGGGCCGCAAGTGGTGGAGGATCAGGTTACCTATCCGCTGACTACGGCGCTGCTGGCGGTGCCGCGCGCGCAAGTGGTGCGCGGTTTTTCCAATTTCGGCGTCTCATTCGTCTATGTGATCTTTGAAGAAGGCACGGACATCTATTGGGCGCGTTCGCGCGTGCTGGAATATCTGAATTTTGCCGCTGCGCGCCTGCCGCCGGGCCTTACACCGTCGCTGGGGCCGGACGCCACCGGTGTTGGCTGGGTCTATCAATATGCGGTTACTGGAAGCCAGCGAACCCTGGCCGAACTGCGCGCCC
>JAUSQH010000402.1 GCA_030652895.1 Alphaproteobacteria bacterium | reverse complement strand
GGTCGATGTGGCCGCCAAACGCTGGATTGCGCTTGGCGCGGTGCGCCGCGACATCGACCCGCAGCGCATGGCGCTGATGAACTTCGATCGCATCAAGGCGCGCGATGGCCGCGATCTGCCGGTCTGGACCACGCTGCCTGCTGGCAGCGCTGCGGCGCCGCGGCCGGCGGTGCTGCTTGTGCATGGTGGCCCATGGGTACGCGGCGCGACCTGGAGCTGGCGCCCCACCGCGCAGTTTCTCGCCTCGCGCGGCTACGTCGTCATCGAGCCCGAGTTTCGTGGCAGCAACGGCTACGGCGCGGCGCACCATCGCGCAGGCTGGCGTGAATGGGGGCGGGCGATGCAGGACGACCTGGCCGACGCCGTCGACTGGGCGGTGAAGAAAGGGCTGGTCGACGGCAAGCGCGTCTGCATCGCAGGTGCCAGTTATGGCGGCTACGCCACGCTGATGGGCCTGGCGCGCCACCCCGAGCTGTACCGCTGCGGTGCGGCCTGGGTGGCCGTGACCGAGCCGCGCCTGATGTTCGAGTCGAGCTGGCGCAACGACCTCACGGCCGAAGCGCGCCGCTTCAGCCTGCCGGAGATGGTGGGTGACCTGGAACGCGACCCGCCGGCCTGGTGGGCGGTGATTTCACCGCTGGCGCAGGCGGCGCGCATCAAGGCGCCGGTGTTGCTGGCCTTTGGCGACCAGGACCGCCGGGTGCCGCTGGTTCACGGCACCAAGATGCGCGATGCCTTGCGCGCAGCGGGCAATGTGCCCGAGTTCGTCATCTATGAAGACGAAGGCCATGGTTGGGACAAACTGAAGACAAAGGTCGACTTCGCCAACCGCCTTGAGCACTTCCTGGCCAAGCACTTGAAGTGACCAGCCCGGACCTCAGTCGCCCGCCGCCAGCACGGCGCTCTGTTTGCGGGCGCGGCCACCGCGCCAGACGCTCAGCGTGACGGCGTCGCCGGGCTGGCGGCGCTCGAGCAAGGTCAGCATGTCGTCGAGGTCGTTGACGGCTTCGCCGTCGACTTCGGTGATGACGTCGCCGGCGATCACCGCGCCGTCGGCGCCGCGGCGGAAGGCCTGCAAGCCGGCGCGTGCCGCCGGGCTGTTCGGCGCCACCTGCACCAGGGCCACGCCGGCGGGCAGGCCGAGCGCCTTGCGCAGTCCCGGCGGGCCGGCAGTGAC
>JAUSQH010000384.1 GCA_030652895.1 Alphaproteobacteria bacterium | reverse complement strand
TGATGATCATCGCCGTGGTCATTGCGATCATCATCATGATGGTTGCGTCCGAGCCGGTGAGTGACTTTATCCAGCGCCATCCCACTACCAAGATGCTGGCGCTCAGCTTTTTGCTGCTGGTCGGCATGGCGCTGGTTGCAGACGGCCTGCATTTCCATCTGCCGCGCGCCTATCTGTATTTCGCTATCGCCTTCTCCATGGGGGTCGAAGTGCTTAATCTGCTGGCTGCCGGACGGCGCAAGCGTAAACGCGATGCGTCAACCGCTGAACTACGGGAGGAAAGCAGTGAAGCCGCAGTGTGACATAGGGATCATTTCCGGCTATCACGCTCATGTGTATTACGCAGATGCAGATACCCGGGCACACGCTGAACATTTGCGCGCCGGTGTCGACGCGCTGGGCGTGGAGACTGTACTGGGCCGCTGGCATGACGCACCCGTCGGCCCGCATCCAACCGGCAGCTTTCAGATCGCCTTTGATGTGCCGGTATTTGCGCAACTGGTTCCGTGGCTCGCGCTGAACCGGGATGGGTTGTCCATACTTGTGCATCCGAATACGGATGATCCGGTGGCTGATCACTCTTCCCATGCCGTATGGCTTGGGCCGCAACTGCGGATTGATCTTGAAATGCTGCGCCGTTTCATGGCGGAACACAAACCCGCATGACCCTGCAGATGCCGGCGCCGGAGCCGCACATTTTACAGGCCCGCCCCGCCCTGATTGCCGCGTTGCGCGAAATTCTGCCCGCCGCCCAGATCATCGTCGAGGAGGCCGAACTGCGTCCTTATGAAAGTGACGGGCTGACGGCGTATGCCCAACTGCCTCTGCTGGCCGTGCTGCCGGACACGGTGGACCAGATTTCGTCCATCCTGCGCCTGTGCAGCGAGATGAATATCAAGGTCGTGCCGCGCGGTGCGGGTACGTCGTTGTCCGGCGGCGCGCTGCCCCTGGCCGATGGTTTGCTGCTGGGGCTTTCGCGGCTGAACCGCATTCTGGAAATTGATTTTGAAAATCGTTGCGTGGTGGCGCAACCTGGCGTCACCAATCTGGCGATTTCCGATGCGGTGGCCCATGCCGGGTTTTATTACGCGCCGGATCCTTCCAGCCAGATTGCCTGTACTATTGGCGGGAACGTGGCGGAAAACAGTGGCGGCGTGCACTGTCTGAA
>JAUSQH010000378.1 GCA_030652895.1 Alphaproteobacteria bacterium | reverse complement strand
GGCCAATTGCCGAATGGGGCCTTGATCTGGATAAAAAACATATTCATGTCGATCCCGCGACCTGCGCCAGCAACATTCCCGGTATCTTCGCGGCAGGTGACATCGCGCTATACCCCGGCAAGCTGCATCTTATCCTGGCCGGATTTACTGAAATCGAAATGGCCTGTCATGCGGCCTATAAAATCGTACACCCGGATGTGGAGCTGAAGTTCGAATATTCCTCGGCTAAGGGGATACCGGGATCGCCCGGATCTCCGACGGCGGGTTGACGGCATGTCCATTCAGTGCAGCGGCCTTGTTCTGAGGCATATTACAGATAACCTTCGTGCCGCGGTTAGGCTCTGATTCAACGTCAACCCAGCCTTCGTGCAATTCAACAAGGCTGCGCACCAGTGACAGCCCGATACCCGCCCCCTGTTCCTTGCCCTTTGTAGGGCGCGCCTCGAATGCTTTGAACATATTAGCCTGATAATTCCGGTCGATCCCAACGCCGTTGTCGCGCACCCACAGCTGACAGATTTCAGCGCCATCCGGGTCAACATGCCGGTTGGCGCCAATCACGACTTCATCGCCTGCCGAGGAAAACCGGATTGCGTTCGATATGAGATTAAACATCACCTGTTTAACCCGCCGCGCGTCGGCATGAATACCGCCTATATCCGTTGGACATTCCAGTAACAACGTCATATCTGCCTCACGCGCCCGTTGGCGGGATAATTCGCGCACGGATAACAAGAGGTCCCGCACGTCCACCTGGACGCACGTCAACGCCATATATCCCGCTTCGATGGTCGCCAGATCGATCACATCATTCACCAGAGTTAATAGATGGTGCGAAGCCTCCAGCAACCCTTGTGAATATTCGTGCTGCTTCTCGTTAAGCGCGCCAAAAAACTCATGCTCCAGAATTTCTGCAAAACCGATAATACTGTTGAGCGGGGTGCGGAACTGATAGGAAATATGCGTAATGAATTCAGATTTCAGCCGGTCCGTTGTTTCCAGCGCATCGTTGCGTTCACGCAGGGCGTGTTCGATCTGAGCAGAATCGGTGACATCCGAGAAAGTCAGCATGCTGCCGCCGTCGGGTAATGGAACCACCTTGCAATCGACGACAGAATTATCTTCACGCTGGATCCGCAAAAGGTGCATTTCCCGGCTGACATCCGCGCCGGTAATGCGCGCCTTCATTTGATCCCAACCATCCAGACTAGGCACGAACAGCTTGTATATGGGCAGCAGATCATCGATATGGGGATGCTCCGCCAGCGTTGCTTCATCCAGTTTCCAGATGCTCAGCATAGCAGGATTGTACAGGCTCACCCGGCCGTCGACACCAAACACCGCCACGCCTTCCTGCAGGCTATTGAGTGTTTCAAGTTGCACCTTCGACAATGCGTTAAGCGACCGCTCCAGGGTCAGCAATTCGGTGAGGTCTTCATACAGAAGGAATAGTCCGCCTTGCGGCCGGGCCTGGGTCACCACACGCAGCGTGCGTTCATTTGGCAATTGCCAGATTTCTTCCTGACTGTCGATCAGATCCGTGTAGCATCCAAGCTGCTTTTTTTTCCAGGCTGGAAAATCCGCCTGTTCGGGAATGCGCCGTGACTCGCGCATCGCCTCCAGTACTTCACCATGATGGGGACAGCTTGTCAGCCAGTCGGCAGGCAAATTCCACAGATCGGCAAAGCTTTGATTAAAAAACTCCAGATTACGGTCGGCCGAGAAAATCGCCACTGGCGTATGCAACAAATTCAGACTGGCGCGCTGCGCCGCCAATTGCCTGCGCACCTCGTCATGGGCGTTTGCGATTTCGGACACGTCGACGGCTATTCCGACGCTGCCTTTTTCGGTTGCCACTTCAAACAGATCCAGAATACGCCTCTGTCCGACGATAACCGTCCGTAGACGGTGCAAATTCCCGGGCTGTCCGGCATTATCCAGTTCCCGCCGGTCAAACAGTTCTTCACCGCGGCTAACGGCCGCGTCTATGGACGGGGCCTCGACTGCGCTGCAATAGGCCTGATTGACCCAGTTCAGGCGGCCATTTTTGTCGCGCCGCCAGGCTGGATACGGGATGCCGTTAATTGCATCACGCAGAAAATCACGCTCATCCATCGCCTCCGTCAATGCGTCCCGCAAGGTGCAGATTTCCTTGAACGCTTCGCTGACATCCGAAATAGATAATGCGGTTCCTGCGGCAGCTGGTTTGCCGCTGCAGGCCAGGGTGCTGTTATCCTTGCAGAAAAGCGGGAACGCAAAACTTGTCCCATTTTCGCGCAAAGCCTGTACGGCCTCCAGCAGCTCAGCCTGTGAAGCGGCGGTCAGGTCCGCGCAAAAAGCCGAAAAGGCGTCTGCGCCGCTTAAACTGGCGCGACGGTTCCCGTCTGTAAAGACCCGCACGGAACCATCTCCATCCCATAAGAACAAGGTGCCGGAATCAGAGGCCAATAACGCCTCCAGGCTTTCCAAGCGCGCCTGTAATCTGGTGGCGGCCATCATCTGGTGGCGCCCCAGAGCGGATGCTGTCCGGCCCTGACGCCACGCAAACACCCCCCCGCCACCGATAAGCACGGACGCGCCAAGCATCAATAACGGAAGGTAAATTTGCAGCTGCCCCATCATACCGCCAGCCTTGCCCGGCAATGGTTAATAGAGTGTTAAAATTAGCTGTAACCGGCTCTAATAACGGTACTGATCAGACTTGAACGGGCCCGACGCTTTCAGGCCGAGATAATCCGCCTGTTTTTCAGACAGGGTTGTGAGGTGGACGCCAAGCTTGCCCAGATGAAGCCGGGCGACCTTTTCGTCAAGATGCTTGGGCAGAACATAGACGCGCTTTTCGTATTGCGCGGCGTTACGCCACAGCTCGATCTGCGCCAGAACCTGATTAGTAAACGAGGCGCTCATCACGAAACTCGGATGACCGGTGGCGCAACCCAGATTGACCAGCCGCCCTTCGGCCAGCAAGATCATGCGCTTGCCGTCTGGAAACAGGACCTCATCGACCTGGGGTTTGACATTTTCCCATTTGTAATTGCGTAATGACGCCACCTGAATTTCCGAATCAAAATGGCCGATATTGCAGACAATCGCGCGGTCTTTCATCAACCGCATATGCTCCAGCGTGATCACATCCACATTGCCGGTGGCGGTCACGAAAATATCTCCCTGGGGCGCGGCCTCTTCCATGGTGACGACCTGATAGCCCTCCATCGCCGCCTGCAAGGCGCAGATCGGATCGATTTCCGTGACCATGACGCGAGCACCCTGTGAGCGTAATGACGCCGACGAACCTTTGCCCACATCGCCAAAGCCACACACGACAGCAACCTTACCCGCCACCATCACATCCGTGGCGCGCTTGATGCCGTCCACCAGGCTTTCACGGCAGCCATACAGATTATCGAATTTGGACTTCGTCACGGAATCATTGACGTTAATCGCGGGGATTTTCAGCGTCCCGGCCTTCGCCATGTCATACAAACGCAACACACCCGTAGTGGTTTCTTCCGATACGCCTTTCACATCATTCAGCAGTTCGGGATATTTGTCATGCATCAGCTTGGTCAGATCGCCGCCATCATCCAGTAGCAGGTTGGGCTTCCAGCCCCCCGGGCCGGTAATGGTCTGTTCCAGACACCATTCATATTCTTCTTCGGTTTCCCCCTTCCAGGCGAACACCGGAATGCCCACGGCGGCAATTGCCGCGGCCGCCTGATCCTGGGTTGAGAATATATTGCATGACGACCAGCGAACCGTCGCGCCGAGATCCACCAGTGTTTCAATCAGCACCGCGGTTTGGATTGTCATATGCAGACAGCCGATAATGCGCGCCCCGGCCAACGGCTTTTGCCCGTGAAATTCCTCGCGCAACGCCATCAGGCCCGGCATCTCCGTTTCCGCAATCGTGATTTCCTTGCGACCCCAGCCTGCCAATGACATGTCTGCGACTTTATAATCCTGTGCTCCGGCCATCTGGCGGCTCCTTTGTTCAGGTTGAAACAGAGTGCCCTTTATATAGGGCTAAGCTGTTAATGCGGGCTTATAGCAAGGTAACGTGGCGGCCGCAAGCCACACATAAAGAAATCTTTATGTTGTTATATAAGTGAAAATGCCTTGTTTAGGAATTTTCCCCAAAACCACTCTCCACCAGGGCTTGCAGCGCGTCGAGCACTGCCAACGCTTCAGGCCCGTTGGCCGACACCTTTATTTCGCAGTCCTTTGCGGCCCCCAACATCAATAATCCCATTATCGAGGCGCCGCTTACTTCCTGGTCGTCACGGCGCACCTTCACGTCAGCGTCGAACTCCGCCACACATTTGACGAATTTGGCGGAACTGCGGGCATGCAAACCACGACGATTGCAGATGGTGAAAATTCGAGCCGGGGGAGACGGGTTCAACTGTCCTCGCCAGACAGAACTTTGGAGGCAACGGAAATGTACTTTCGGCCAGCATCGCGGGCTTGCTCGACTGCCTGATCCAGTGGACATTTCTCGCGCACCGAAGCAAGCTTGATCAGCATCGGGAGATTAACACCGGCGATCACTTCGACATTTGGCTGCTTGAGAATTGAAATCGCCAGATTGGACGGTGTTCCGCCAAACATATCCGTCAGCAAGATGACCCCCTGCCCCGTGTCAGCGGCACCAACCGCTTTAACAATATCGGCGCGCCGAAGCTCCATATCATCATCAGGAGCAATACAGACAGCGCCGGTCTGCTCCTGCGGCCCGATCACATGTTCCATGGCGGCAATAAATTCCTCTGCCAGACGCCCATGAGTAACAATCACCAAACCGATCATCGCGTGTTTACCACTTACCCACTGCCTTTATATGGCATTGATACAGAATCGGCGAACCTTAGGTCGTGCGGGCCTGGGATGTCAATTGCCGCCATCCGCCCCCATGTCACGGTGGCGTACTTCGGCACCATGACCGGCCTGCCGTAGAAATTCCCCCAGGCGCTCAGCAAAAAAAACCGACCGGTGCCGCCCGCCAGTGCACCCCACCGCAATGGTCAGATAGCTTTTGCCTTCCCGGGTATAGCCGTCCATCAGAGCATGCACCAGCTTTCCAAATGCCTCCAACGCCGGGGCAAACTGCGCGTCACTGCTGATGAAGGCACCAACATCTTTGTTCCGCCCGCTATAGGAGCGCAACTCCGTAACATAATGCGGATTTTTCAGGAAGCGCACATCGAAGACCAGATCGGCTTCGCGTGGAACGCCACGTCTGTAGGAAAATGAGACAATCGAAATCGCCAGCCCGGAAGCCGATAGAGCGTAATATCCGGTAATCAGGGCGCGCAGATCATGGGTGCTGAGCGCCGTTGTGTCGATGACATGTTCCGCCTGATCGCGCACACTGTTCATGGCCGCGCGTTCCGCCGTCACCGCATCCCGCAGACGCTGGCCGGAAGGGCCCATGGGGTGGCGGCGGCGGGTTTCCGTAAAGCGGCGGAACAGCAATTCATCATCGCAATCCAGAAACAGCAACTCCACCGCCATATCACCGCGCGCGCGTAACCAGGTCACAAATTCTGTCAGCCGCTCGGGCGAAAACTCCCGTGTGCGGCTGTCAACGCCAATTGCGAGACCTTGCGGTCCCGCCACAGCCGGGCGTTGCGTGGTGGCCCAATCCCCCGCCAATTGCCAGGCCATGCTCAAGGGTAAATTATCCACCACGTCATAGCCCAGATCTTCCAGCGTTTTCATGGCGGAACTCTTGCCGGCACCGGAAAGCCCGCTGACAATCAGCAACCGGTCCTGACGTAGGGGCGTGTTCATGACGGATCCATCTCCGGCGCTTCTATTATATGTAACGCCCTGCGCAACTTGGCTGGCGCGCTTGCCTCAAATGGCGCAAGCGCCATACGCGGCAGGCGTACGCCGAGTATTTCCCCATATTCCGGTTCCGGCAAGCGCTGAATGGTCTGGGCGCCGGCAAGATCAACCAGTAAATCCAACTTTACTGAATTCATGTATTTCATCTGCACAACGCCAACGCCACGCACCTCCAGCAATCCGGCAATCCTTTGTGGCGGCGAAGCATAGACCGCGCCGTCCCGCGCCACAACATCCACCCGGTCATCGGCAACCAGAATTACATCTGTATACTGATCAGTCAGGCGCAGCGCCAGATCGGATTTTCCGCCGCCCGATGGTCCGCGCAGCAGGACACCGTACCCCCCAATCGCGACACAGGTGCCGTGCAGGTTCATGAGGGATATAACGCTTTGCCTTACGCCGCCTTGCTGGGCAGCCGGATGACGGCGGTGCCGGGAACGGAAACTCCGTCGCGGTTGTTTTCCACCCACACGTCGCAATCCACCAGATGTTCACCATCCTCAACACGTTTTCCGGTCACCTTGCCGGCCACTTTGATGGTGTCGCCCAGCGCGTTAAACCGGCGCATCTGATGCTTGAGTTTTTTCAGCCAGCCCGTGTCGCCCATAAAATCGGTCAGCGAGCGTGACAGCAGCGCCTCGATAAACCCGGTGTTCACATAGGCGTCTGGCGCACCCTGTCTGCGCGCGAAGGCGGTGTCGTGATGCATCAGATTATAATCCTGCGATCCCGACACCTGATCAACGATCAGGGTCGTGGTGATTTCCATGCTATAGCTGGGCAGGGCGTCGCCTTCTTTTACGTCTTCCCAGTAAACAGTGCGGGTCATTGCGCGGTTACTCCTGCAGCTTTGAGTTCATCCGGGGTGCGGAAATTCATCAGCGTGTTGCGGATCAGGCAAACCACTTCGTCGTTCTGATTGGTGATGATATCCTCATTGACGATCCACAGGGATCCCGGGTCAAGCCGGGTGGGTTTAATAAAAATATCCGCGGTGCGCGTCGCGGTTGAGAGATGATCGCCCACATAGACCGGCAGCAGAAAATCCAGCTCGCGGCCCATATTGGTGAACTGGCTGCCGATCATCGGCATGCCCAGGGAAAAGGCCGCCTCGGACGCCTTCTTGTCTCCCGGCTTGTCCTTCGCCTTGCCCAGCTTTGGGCCCTGGGGTCCAAGCCGCTCCACCATCGAAAAAATCCACAGCGCAGTCGGCGGGCAGGGCGTGCGGCCCGCATAACCCGGCTCAATATAAAGTGGATTTTCATTGCCCACCATCAGGCAATGGCGGCGGATCGGTTCATGCTCCACCGGATATTTGGCGCGCCGCTTGGACGAAGTGCGCCCGATCCATTCGCGCCGTACGGCCTCGATATCATACATGGCAAATCTCCCTGCGTTTCTTGTTGGCGCAGCATAACCCGGGAAATGCGTGGGCGCCACTGGGCAAACCTGAAAATCTGGGGCAGGATAGGGCCAACAACAATAACAGGAGGGAGCGCCAATGTCCGGCTGTTTGAATGGTGTGCGTATCGTTGATTTAACCGCCAATGTATCAGGCCCTTTCGGCGCCGCCATGCTGGGCGATATGGGGGCCGACGTAATCAAGGTTGAGGCGCCTGGTCTGGGCGACCTGTCCCGTTATTTTGGCCCGATACGCGGCGGCATGGCGGCGGGATTTGCGGTGATCAACCGCAACAAGCGCGCCGTGGCCATCGATCTGCAGGCGGCGGACGGCAGAGACGTGCTGCTGAAGCTGGTGCAAACCGCCGATGTGGTGCTGCAGAATTTCCGCCCCGGCGTCGTGGACCGGCTGGGGGTTGGCTATGACGGATGCAGGGCGGTCAGGCCCGATATCATCTATGTATCGATCAGCGGGTATGGCGACAGCGGGCCACGCGCGGGCGATCCGGTCTATGACCCGGTGATCCAGGCCGCCAGCGGCTATATGATGGTGCAGTCCGATCCGGGCAGCGGCAAACCCGCGCCAGTGCGCAATATTATCTGTGACAAGATCGCCTCCATGTCCGTGGTGCAGGCGGTCATGGGGGCGCTGTTCGCGCGTGAGCGGGGCGGCGGCGGACAGCATGTGAAAGTCGCCATGCTGGACACCAGCCTGGCCTTCCTGTGGCCGGACGCCATGAGCAACTTCACCTATATCGGCGAGATGCCGCCAATGGCGGAGATCGGCGATATGTATAATCTGCCGCGCAGCAAGGACGGCTATGTGATTGGCTTTGCGATCACAGATGCGCAGTATCAGGGCCTGTGCCGGGCGCTGCAACGCCCGGATCTGGCGGTGGATCCACGCTTCGTATCAATCACGGCGCGGGTGCAGCATCTGGAGGAACTGAGCGCGATCATCACCGCAGAGATCGCCAAATTCACGTCCGCCGAGATTGTTGAAAACTTTTCCCGCGAACAGGTCCCCGGCTCCAAGATAAATACCCGCGCCGATCTGCTGAGCGATGCGCAGATTGCGCACAATGAACTGATCGTCGAGACGCAGCATCCCGACGCCGGGCATATGCGCTATACCCGGCCGCCGATTGTGTTCGAGGGCACGCCCAGCAGCATCCGCCACCATGCGCCGCAACTGGGTGGCAACACGGATGAGTTGCTGACGGAAATCGGGATCAGCGCAGACGAGATCGCGAAGCTTCGCGAGAAGGGGGCGGTTGGATAACCCTCGCCCTAGCCAATCCCCAAAATCTAAGGCAGGATATGCGCCAACAATAAAATGAGGAGGAAGCGCCAATGCCGGGAGCCTTGCAGGGGGTACGTATTCTCGATCTGAGCACCAATGTTTCGGGGCCGTTTAGCACCGGTATTCTGGGAGATATGGGGGCCGACGTGATCAAGCTGGAAGAGCCCGGCGATGGCGATATCGGGCGGCGCTTTGGGCCGATGCGCGAAGGCATGGCGGCCAGCTTTACGGTGATGAACCGCAACAAGCGCGGCGTTACCATTGACATGCACGCCGAAGGCGGCAGGGAGCTGTTTCTGCGTCTGGTGAAAACCGCCGATGTGATCGTCCAGAATATGCGCCCCGGCGTGGTGGATCGGATCGGCATCGGCTATGACGCCTGCCGCGCGGTGAAAGACGATATCATCTATGTGTCGATCAGCGGCTATGGCGAAACCGGGCCGCTGAGCACGGACCGGGTCTATGATCCGGTCATTCAGGCGGTCAGCGGGTTCATGGGCGTGCAGGCCGACCCGGTCACCGGGATGCCCGCACCGGTGCGCCATATTGTATGTGACAAGGCCGCCGCCATGACCGTGGCGCAAGGGGTGCTGGCGGCGCTGTTCGCGCGCGAACGCGGCAATGGTGGGCAACATGTGAAGGTCGCCATGCTGGATGCGGGGCTGGCTTATCTGTGGTCCGACGCCATGTCGAATTACACTTATGTGGGCACGCCGCACCTGCCGGAAATCAGCGCCCTGCTGAATGTCGCCAAGACGCTGGATGGCTATATCACGTTCATTTATATCAGCGACAATGAGTTTCAGGGCCTGTGCCGCGCGCTGTCGCTGCCCGACGTGGCCAGCAATCCCGAATATGCCGAACCGGTGGGGCGCATGCCGAAAATGCCGGAAATCAGCAAAATCGCCAGCGCCGAAATCGCCAAACTCACCACGGCGGAAATTGTCGCGCGCTTTGCAAAGGAACAGGTGCCCTGCGCCAAAATCAATCTGCGCGCGGATCTGCTGAACGACCCGCAAATTGTCCATAACAAACTGCTCATCGAAACCGACGATCCGGTGATGGGCAAGGTGCGCTTTCCGCGCCCCGCCGTCCAATTTTCCAAGACCCCGTCCAGTGTGCGCAGCATGGCCCCAAAGATGGGCGCCCACAATGACGAGGTATTTTCCGAAATCGGCGTCAGCGCAGATGAACTGGCCACGCTGAAAACAAAAGGGGTGTTCGGGTAGGAGGAAGGCTCCAGCATAATATAATATTCTGGTTGCACATGTTCTCTATATGTTCTAAATTGCAAGTGCTATTTTCAGTCTGGATAGGATGTCGAACATGCCTTCAGAGCGTTTCTTCGATGAGCAGTCTGAGCAATCGGAAGTAAAGACCCGTATCATTGAAAAGTATTTCTACGTATGGGCGAAGGTCATTATGCCCACTGCCGAGAGACAAGGCGGGCGAATTGCTTATATTGATCTGTATGCCGGACCAGGGCGTTATAAGGACGGTGCTGAATCAACGCCCCTGCTTATTTTACGTCACGCTATTAATGACCCGAAGATGTCAAAGATGCTTGATGCGCTTTTCAATGATTCAGACCCCATAAATGCCACGAAACTCCAATCTGAGATCGATGCATTGCCGGGGATAGAAAATCTGAAAAACAAACCAAGGGTGATCTGTGGCAAAGTTAATGATAGTGCTGCAGAATATTTCAACAACACGCGCTTAAACCCTTCATTCTCATTTCTAGACCCGTTCGGTTATAAAGGCTTATCGCGCAAGATCGTAAATGGGCTGATCAAAGACTGGGGATGCGATTGCGTCTTCTTTTTCAATTTCAACAGAGTAAATCCAGGAATTCCTAATTCAAGCGTGGACACTCATATGGAGGCATTATTCGGTCCAGATCGGATAAATGTACTCCGTTCGGAATTACCTGATTTGAAGCCAGAAACGAGAGAGGCCCGTATTGTTGAAGAGCTCTGTCAAGCAATTAAAGAAGTGGGTGGAAAATTCGTTCTACCCTTTCGTTTCAGGAATTCCCTTGGCACACGAACCCTGCATTATCTTATCTTTGTATCGAAAAGCTTTAAGGGTTTCGAAATTATGAAAGATATAATGGCCAAGGAAAGTTCAACGCAGGACCAAGGAGTGCCGTCTTTTTCATATTCCCCCGCAGACGCCTCGATGCCTTTTCTTTTTTCCTTTAACCAGCCATTGGAAAATTTGAAGCTGACATTGCCATCTGAATATTCCGGGCAAGAATTAACGGTGGACGAAATTTACAAACAACATAGCGTCGATAAACCCTATGTTCGTAAAAACTATAAAGACATTTTAATGCAACTAGAAGAAGAGGGCAAAATCGAACTGCGGTCTCTAACTGGAAAACGCAGGAAAGGAACATTTGCCGACCATTTACTGGTGCGGTTCCAATGAGGGATAACCATGGCAAATAACTCCCCCATAGAATGGACCGAGGCGACATGGAATCCGGTAGTGGGTTGCACGGTCCTTTCTCCAGGCTGCACTAATTGCTATGCGATGCGTCTGGCGCGGCGGCTGGAGGCCATGGGACAACCGAAATATATAGGCACAACCCGGTTGTCCGGCGGGCGCGCCAAATGGAATGGGGTTATCCGCACCGATGAAGAATCTCTCAAAATACCGGCCGCATGGAAAACCGGGCGCATGATATTTGTCAACTCGATGGCTGACCTATTCCATGAAAAAGTACCGATCGCATTTATAAAACGCGTTTTTGAAACTATGGCACAAACCCCTCAGCACACGTATCAAATCCTGACAAAACGGGCTGAACGCCTGGAAGCCCTTTCAGCCAAGCTTAACTGGACGCAGAATATATGGATGGGTGTCAGCGTTGAGAGCGCCGAATACCTATGGCGGATTGACCACCTCCGGCGGACATCCGCTGCGATCAAGTTTCTCAGTCTGGAGCCACTTCTTGGACCATTGGAACACATGAATTTGCAGGGTGTAGACTGGGCGATCGCGGGCGGCGAAAGCGGGCCGGGCGCGCGACCGGTGCAGACCGATTGGGTACGGTCAATCCGGGATCAATGTATCAAGGCAGAAGTTGCGTTTCATTTCAAACAGTGGGGCGGCGTCAACAAAAAGAAGACAGGCCGTACACTCGATGGCCGCACCTGGGATGACTTTCCAAATAAGCCTCGCTTTCACGACGTCGCGCCTATAGCCGCGTTTGTCTAGCCCAACGTGATCAATGAGGCGCTGATGTCGAGCGAAAAATATTCTACTTCTGAAATACTGGCCCATCTGGTGGCGTTTGACACCACCAGCCGGGAATCCAATCTGGCGTTGATTGAGTTTGTGCAGGACTATCTGGAAGGGCATGGGGTCGAATCCATGCTGTTCCATAATGATGCGAGCACCAAGGCCAATCTGTACGCCACCATTGGGCCGCGTGACGTTCCCGGCGGCATCGTCCTGTCGGGGCACACCGATGTGGTGCCCGTCGATGGTCAGGAATGGGCCAGCGATCCGTTTGCATTGCGCGAACACGATGGCCGCCTGTATGGGCGCGGCACGGCGGACATGAAGGGCTTTATCGCCAGTGCGCTGGCGCTGGTTCCGGAATTTGTGGCGGGTGTCGGGCGCACACCGCTGCATCTGGCGTTTTCGTATGATGAAGAGGTGGGTTGTCTGGGCGTGCATTCCATGGTGCGCCATATTGCGGCGCATTTACCGCGCCCCAAGGCGGTGATTGTGGGCGAGCCGACAATGATGCAGGTGGTGAACAGCCATAAGGGGATTCGCACGTTCACAACCGAAATCATCGGGCTGGAGGCGCATTCGTCGACCCCGCATCTCGGCGTAAACGCCATCGATGTGGCGGTGCAACTGATCAATTATCTGCACGGACTGCGAAAAGAAATGCAGGCGCGCGGCGATGCATCGGGGCGTTTTGATCCGCCCTATAGCAGCCTTCATGTGGGCGTTATCGATGGCGGGACCGCACTGAACATTCTGCCGCGCCGCTGCCGCTTTCAATGGGAAATCCGCCCGCTGCCGGGCCAGGACCCGGACGAAATCGCCGCGCGCTTCAACGCCTATGCCATGAACGAAGTGCTGCCCGCGTTGCGCGCCATTTCGGCGCAGGCCTGCATTACCACCAGGCAACGCGCCGATGTGCCACCGCTGGCCCCGCAGGACGCCTCACCGGCCCAGACGCTGGTTACGGCCTTGCGCGGCTCCAACGCCATGCATGCGGTTTCCTATACCACCGAAGCGGGGATTTTTCAGGACGCCGGAATACCGGCCGTGGTGTGCGGCCCCGGTAGTATCGATCAGGCGCACAAGCCCGACGAATTTGTCGCCCGGTCAGAGCTTGCCGCCTGCGATGCGTTTTTGCGGCAGTTGCTGGCGGCAATTGCGTGAAACCCTGGATCAGTACCGCTTGAAAATAGCGTCGAACGGCACGATGTAGGTCAGCGCGGCGCTTTCCACCCCGGGATTGTCATCGCCCAGATTGGCATTGGAAATATGGTTGAAGCTGGCCCCAAGCCGATGACCATTGTTGAAGCGATAGCTGATTTCAATCTGGCTGCGGAATTCCAGCGTATAGAACAGATCCTTGCCATTTCCGTCATGATAAAGGCCCGGCGCAAAACTGGGGGTGATGTAAATCCTGTCCCACAGCGGAATATCGATCAAAACGCCCGCAAAACCATGCAATGCGCCGTCGGTTGTCGCCATCGCCCCGCCAAAGGGTTTGAAAATCCACATGCGTTCGTCGGCGCGATATTCGATGCGAAATTCGCCCGCCGTTTCGTCACGCTGATTGACATCGAAATAGGCGGCGGAAAAGGCCAGCAGGTCGCCATCCTGATTGGCGGCCTGCGTTACGGATGAAGTGAAAGTAAAAAAAGCCGCTAGCCATAACGCCGGGCACCTTGTTTCGAACACACCCACGATCAATCCCCTCGCATAATCCTGTGGAACAAGCTGTAACATACACAACCAATATCAGAAAAGCATGGCATTAGGCAGGAACCTTTACGCTGGCACTACGTTTTCATGTGGATGTAAATCAAAGGAAGGAACAGTGTGACATGAAGCTGATTGGGCTTTCTGGAAGTTTACGGAAGGGTTCATTTAACTCAGCCCTGCTGCGTACGGCCGCCGGTCTTACGCCCGATGGTGTTGAACTGATAATCGGGATGATTGATGGTATCCCGCTTTACAACGGAGATATTGAGGAAAACGACGGCATTCCGATGCCGGTACAGACGCTGAAAAACCTGATTGCGGACGCTGACGGGCTAATTCTCGCAACTCCGGAATACAATAATTCGATACCCGGCGTTTTCAAGAACGTGATTGACTGGCTGTCCCGCCCGCCTGAAGACAGTCAGCGGGTGTTCGGTGGCAAGCCGGTCGCCGTGATTGGCGCCTCACCGGGGCAGTATGGCACAATCCTCAGCCAGGACGCCTGGCTGTCGGTGCTCCGGCTTCTGGGCACCAGACCATGGTTCGGCCAACGGATCTTGATCTCCCGCGCAGATACCAAGTTCAACGAATCCGGGACTATTACCGACGACGCGGTCAGCAAACAACTGAACCGGTTTGTTCACGGCTTCGTAGATTTCGTACGGCGTCCAGACCTGTAATAACTAAACGGGTGCATATTCGCCTAACCTGCTATACGCCAGTCAGCAAGGTGGTCAGATGATATGCGCCATGTTTACGTCATAAGTTTGTTTCTCATTCTGCTGCCAACGAGGTTGCTGGGAGCGCCGGAATTTGTTGCAGACAAAGACTCCGGCCTTCGCCGAGACGCCCCCGTTTCGCTGAAAGAGGCGGTGCGCGAGATTACGGACGGCGATACCCTGGTGCTGGACAACGGAACGGTCGTGCGCCTGGTGGGCATCCAGGCCCCCAAGCTGCC
>JAUSQH010000377.1 GCA_030652895.1 Alphaproteobacteria bacterium | reverse complement strand
GCTACAAGGATTCGCTGGCGCAGGAACATGCAGGTGATTCCGATCGCTACAGCCTCGTGCTCGCCAATCCGCCGTTCGCCGGATCGCTCGATTACGAGACGACGGCGAAAGACCTGCTCTCGGTGGTGAAGACGAAGAAGACCGAGCTGCTGTTCATGGCGCTGTTCCTCAAGCTGCTGAAGCCCGGCGGTCGCGCGGCGGTGATCGTGCCGGATGGCGTGCTGTTCGGCTCCTCCACTGCACACAAGGAAATCCGCCGCACGCTGGTAGAGGACCACCGGCTCGATGGCATCGTTAAACTGCCGTCCGGCGTGTTCCGGCCTTATGCCGGTGTCTCGACCGCGATCGTGTTGTTCACCAAGACCAATTCAGGCGGGACGGATCATGTCTGGTTCTACGACTGCCAAGCGGACGGTTTTTCTCTGGACGATAAGCGCAATCCGCTGCTGCCCGCGGAGAAGATCGGGCCGAGGGCAAAATTTGGTGATGGAGAGCATGCCAAGAGCAACTTGCCGGATATTGCCGCGCGCTGGTTGCAGCGCGGTGGCACCGAGCGCAAGCGCCTTCGTACCGCACAAAGCTTCTGCGTACCAAAGACCGAGATCGCGTTGGCCCACTATGATCTCTCGATCAATCGCTACAAGGAACTTACGCATGATACAACGAAGCACCGGCCGCCGACAGAAATCATCTCGGAGTTGAAGGCTCTAGAGAATGAAATCGCAGAGGGGTTGGCGGACTTGGAGGCGATGTTGTGAACATCGCAATACGCGCTCAAGTCCCGTTGGGCGAGTTCATGTTGAGCCACGGAGGATCAACTGATCCTTCGAAGACGCCGAATGACCCTTTCGTGCTTTACAGTATTCCTGCTTTCGACGTCGGCCAACCTGAGTTCGTCCGAGGTCGCGATATTGGGTCTTCAAAAAAGAATATTGAAAGCGGTGACGTTCTGCTTTCGCGAATTGTCCCGCATATCCGGCGTAGTTGGGTTGTTGGGTACCATCCTAACGAAAAAATTCTAGCTTCAGGGGAGTGGATCGTCTTCCGAAGTAGCAAAATTCACGCCTCTTATCTTCGACATTTTCTCATCAGTGAGATATTCCATCGTCAGTTCATGCAAACAGTAGCGGGGGTAGGCGGATCACTCTTAAGAGCAAATCCCAATCAAGTTTCCAAGATAACAATCCCCCTTCCTCCGCTCGATGAACAACGACGGATCGCGGCGATCCTAGACAAGGCGGATGCGCTTCGCCGGAAGCGGAGACAGGCCCTCGGTCTGCCTGACAACCTCACTCAGTCGATATTCTTGGACATGTTCGGAGACCCGGCGCGTAACTCCAGGGGCTTCCAAACCTCCGCGTTCGAGCCACTTCTAAAGGTGCCGCCGAATTTTGGCAGCATGATACCACCAAGGGCGCAAAAATTGGAATGGGTGTCATTGCGAGTAGCCAACATTCAGAATTGGGCGCTGACACTCGACGACTCGAAATATATCGACCTGCCGTTAGATTCGGTCGAGCGCCACACATTGCTGGACGGCGATATTATTTTGGCGAGGGCGATCGCTTCGGAAGAGCATTTGGGTAAGTGCGTCGTGGTGAGACCCGCGGGTAGAAAATGGGCGTTCGACTCTCATCTCATGCGCATTCGCTTGGACACTGAAATCATAGATCCTGTCTATGTTCGGGAGCTCTTCAGAACTCCGGGCGGGCGCCAAATCTTCTTCGCTCAACAAGGAGGACAACGGTGCAATACAACATTAATACTAAGGAGCTAAGGGCCTTAACTATACCAGTTCCCCCCATCGAGTTGCAGCGCAAATTCGTTTCTCATGTGGCATCCGTAGAGCGGATCCAAGATTTCGGCGGCCGTTCGATTCGATATCTAGATAGCCTCTTCTCTTCCCTCCAATCCCGCGCCTTTTCCGGACAACTCTGATCATGCGCTTCGAGTTCGATTGGGACCCGGCCAAGGCGGAGAGCAATCGGCGCAAGCATGGGGTCGGTTTCGAGGACGCCATGGGCGTGTTCGCCGATCCCCTGGCCCTGTCGCGGCCCGACGAAGAAGCTGGCCAAGGGGAAGAGCGGTGGGTTACCATTGGTCGAAATCCCGCCAGCAATCTGCTGCTGGTCGTGCATACCTGGATCGAGCTGTCAGCGGATTGGACGGCGATACGCATTATTTCGGCTCGCCAGCCGACGCGCCGGGAGATCCGCCAATACGAGGAAGGGTGATCCGATGAAAGATGAATATGACTTTTCCGGCGCCGAGCGCGGCAAGTTCTTTCGCGAGGGCGCGCGCTTGGTGCCGCCGGTCCATCTGGACCCGGAAGTGCTCGACTATCTTTCCGCGCGCGCCTCGGCGCGGGGCATTTCGCTGAGCACGCTGGTGAACACGCTGCTCAGGAAAGATATCGAACTGATCGACGCGGCCAAGTAGCGGCGAAGGATGTCCAACTTCGCCTTCCTCGCTGCCGAATTCCCCGCCGTGCACGAGGCGGCAGTGGAGGCGGAGCGTCAGGCGGGGGTATCGCCGACGGCGGCGGCGTTCTTCGCCGGCAAGGCGGTCGAGGTTGCGGTGAAATGGGCGTTTCGCAGCGATCCCAATCTCAAGCTGCCCTATCAGGACAATATTTCCGCCCTGTTGCATGAGCCGAGCTTTCGCAAGGCGGCCGGCGAGGCGGTGTTC
>JAUSQH010000344.1 GCA_030652895.1 Alphaproteobacteria bacterium | reverse complement strand
GACAAATCTTTTACCCCGGCCAGATCAAGTGCACCGCGGTTCATGTACAGTATTGCACCGTCTTCCTGTTTGCTGACGACGATGGGCATCGGCACGCTGTCAAGCAGATCGCGCAGGCGCGAATTTTGCTGCTCGGTTGCGTGCCGGAGTTTTTCCTGGCTGTCCCGCAACTCTTCCTCTGCCTGGCGCCGTGCTGTTACGTCCGTGACCGTACCAATGATGGCAGGTTCGCCTTCATAGACCAATTGGCTTGCTGTGTAGTAGGCCCAGAACAACGATCCGTCTGCGCGTTTCAGCTGAAATTCGACGGGGGTGGTGTCGGTGCTGGCAATTTTTTTCACGGCTTTATCGCGTTCTGCGGGAGTGGCAAAGAAATCCACGCTACGGGCGCCAGGTTTTTCCGATAAATCTTTTATGCCAATCAAATCGAGGGCCGCCTGGTTCACATAAACCAGCAGGCCGCTGGCCAGATTACTGACAATAACGGGGACCGGCACCGCGTCCAGCAGATGACGCAGCCGGGCAGAGTCCTGCGAAATCAGCTCACCACGTTGCGCCTCGGTTTCTGCAAGTTTCTGGAAACCGCTCAACTGCTCGGTCGAAGCGCGATAAGCCGCGGACACCCGGCGCGTGTGCTTGAGCATGAAAACAAGGAAGAGCGGAGTGATCAGGACGAAAGCATAGTCCCGCGGCGGCCAGGTTTGCAGCGTGGCCAGCAGCAGCGGTGTGACCGCGGGAAATGAAAATGCAAATATGCATTTCATGGAGGGAACGCTGGCGACGGTCCAGGCAGCGAGCAGCAGAGCGCTGATCATCACCAGTTGCAGCGCGATGCTGTGCGGCAAGACGTTAAACAGCAAGGCGGAGGTGAGACCCCACGCCGCGCCCGCGGCCATATTGCCGGCGACCAGCCATTTTTCCCAGAACTCGGAGCGGTTATCCCGGGCCCGATCACGATTAAAAAAGTAGCCGATGACGGACAGCACGTGATTTGCCATAACGAGGGCCGCTGTGGCAAAAAGCGCATGCGCATGGGGAATATGCGGCCAAATGGTCCATACCATCAACAGTACAGCGATATCAGCGGCCCAGAAAGAGCGCCCGGTTGTGATCAACCGGTTATTGGCGATTCTGATTCTGGTTTCGTTGCTCGGCATCGTTTGGTTCTGCCCCTATGCCGGAAAAGTGTTTTCGGGCATAAACCTCCAGTTAGAGATGGTTATTATCAATGATAAATAGTTACTAAGTGGTTTCCTTAGTGTTGAGAAACTGAGAGTATTCTTCGTGTCAGATCAAGTGTCGGCTGTCACTGTGGGCATACTTGTCATTTTTAAACGAGTCGATGTTCGGGAGATGAGATGCAGTTCGAGTTAAACGAGGAACAGGCCGCTTTTTACAGTGTGGCCCAAAGCTTTGCTGAAGGCAAACTGGCCCCGGGCGCGGCACAATGGGATAAAACCGGGCATTTCCCGGTGGACGTGCTGCGCCAGGCCGCTGCATTGGGGTTTGCGGGTATTTATGTGCGTGAGGACGTTGGCGGTTCCCAACTGGGCAGGCTCGAAGCAACCCTGATTTTTGAAGCGCTGTCTGCCGGCTGCACCTCCACGGCGGCATTCCTGTCGATCCACAATATGGCGTCATGGATGATCGATTGTTTCGGCAGCCCGGCGCAGCGTCAGAAATGGCTGCCGCGCCTGTGCACCATGGAGCTGCTCGCCAGCTACTGTCTCACGGAACCCGGCGCGGGCTCTGATGCAGCCTCGTTGTCCACAAAGGCGGTTGTGGACGGCGATGCCTATGTACTCAATGGCGGCAAGGCGTTCATTTCAGGAGGCGGTGTTTCCGACGTCTACGTCTGTATGGTGCGCACCGGCGGTGAAGGACCGGGGGGAATCTCTTGTTTACTGGTTGAAAAGGATACGCCCGGGCTGAGCTTCGGCAAACAGGAAGAAAAGATGGGCTGGCGCAGTCAGCCAACAGCCATGGTGCTTTTTGACAATTGCAGGGTGCCGGTGGCCAACAGGATCGGCGCACAAGGCGAAGGGTTCAAGATCGCCATGCAGGGGCTGGACGGCGGGCGGCTGAATATTGCAGCCTGCTCGCTGGGCGCCGCGGATGCCTGTCTGAAGCTTGCAAAAAACTATATGCGGGAACGCCGCCAGTTTGGCAAAAGGCTGGCTGAT
>JAUSQH010000321.1 GCA_030652895.1 Alphaproteobacteria bacterium | reverse complement strand
GTGTTTCCCACCGCCATGCACCTGGCCGCGGTACAGGGCCTGGTGCATGGCTTGCTGCCAGCGCTGGCGGGCCTGCACGATGCGCTGGCCGCGAAGGCGGTGGCGTTTGACGGCATTGTAAAAATGGGCCGCACCCATTTGCAGGATGCGACCCCGCTGACGCTGGGGCAGGAAATATCGGGTTGGGCCGCTCAGCTGTCGCACGCGGATCGCCATGTGCGCGCAGCGCTTCCCCACCTGTGCGAGCTGGCGCTGGGTGGCACAGCCGTGGGCACCGGGCTCAACGCACCGGCGGGTTTTGATGTGGCCGTGGCCGCCGAGCTGGCCCGCAGTGCAGGCCTTCCTCTGGTTACGGCGCCCAACAAATTTGAAGCGCTGGCCAGCTGCGATGCACTGGTGCATGCACACGGCGCATTGAAGACGCTGGCCGCAAGCCTGATGAAAATCGCCAACGATGTGCGTTGGCTGGCGAGCGGGCCGCGTTGTGGCCTGGGCGAAATCCGCATTCCCGAAAACGAGCCCGGGTCGTCCATCATGCCGGGCAAGGTCAACCCCACCCAGTGTGAGGCGTTGACTATGGTGTGTGCGCAGGTGATGGGCAATCAGACAGCAGTGTCCATTGCGGGATCAAACGGCCATTTCGAATTGAATGTGTTCAAGCCGGTGATGATATACAATCTACTGCAATCGGTGCGTCTGATCGGCGACAGCGCCATCAGCTTCGCGGATAATTGCGTCAAGGGTATTGTCGCGAACGAAGATAACATCAAGGCGCTGATGGGGCGCTCGCTGATGCTGGTAACTGCGCTTGCCCCCAAAATCGGTTATGACAACGCGGCCAAGGTCGCCAAGACCGCACATAAAAACGGCACCACCTTGCGCGAAGAAGCGGTGCGTATGGGCCTGGTGACGGAGAAAGAGTTCGACAGACTGGTGCGGCCAGAAGATATGCTCGGGCCAAAATAACGCACACATGTCCGGCGCGCCGATCAAACGGTCGGTGACCATTGCAGGTCACCGAACCAGCATTTCACTGGAACCCGAATTCTGGGACGCGCTACAGGACATTGCGCGTAAACAGAACCGCTCCGTAAACGGATTAATTTCCGAAATTGACGCGGCGCGTGCACCGGCGGCAGATGCCGCCAGTGGCCTCTCCAGCGCCGCGCGCTGTTATGTGCTGGCCTGGTACCGGGACACGACGTCTTAACCAGTCGTTATATATGCCTTCAACGCCTCGGCCTCGGCCGCCTGCGCGGCGATAAGGTTTTTTACGACGTCGCCGATGGAAACAATACCCAGCAGTTTGTTTTGTTCCACTACAGGCAGGTGGCGAAAGCGTCCTGTGGTCATGCGCCCCATCACCGAGTGCAGCGTGTCGTCAGGCTGGCAGGTTTCGACAGTTCGTGTCATCAGATCGCGCACCCGGCGGTGCATCACGGCGCCCGCGTCATTGGCCAGGCCGTGCAGCAGATCGCGTTCCGAAAGGATACCGAGAATTTCGCCATTTGCGGCCCGCACCAGTACCGATCCGATGCCGCGTTTTGAAAGTGTCCTTGCCGCCGAAAGCGCCGAATCCTCCGGCCCGACGGAAATGACCTCCCCCCCCTTTTCCCTCAATATGTCGGCTACAAACATGTAGGCCTCCTGTCATTGTGGTAAGGTTCAGCCGGTCGCGTTAACAACCGGAGGAGGTAAGCATGCGCCAGATTTCGCCCCCTGACAAGGGGTAGAGACCGGGCGCAAATTAACTATCTTACAGCAGGTTAAGCCGGGAATGTTCGCGCGCCAGGAAGGCGCCGGACCAGGTTTGGCGCACTTCAGCTTCTAGTTCATCCAAAAAGCGGTCCTCATGTTCCGGATCATGATGAAAAATGGCCAGACTTTTGACATTGGCGGCTTTGCACAGACGTACGCCTTCCTGCCATGTGGAATGGCCCCACCCGATTTTTGCCGGAAACTCCTTGTCCGTATAGGTGCTGTCATAAATCACCAGGTCGGCGCCTTCAATCAGGGCCAATATATTCTGGTCCGGTTTGCCAATTATGTGTTCAGTATCCGTAACATAGCAAACTGACTTGCCGCGATGTTCTATGCGGTACCCGGTCGCCCCGTCGGGGTGGTTGAGCATGGCCGTTTTGACATTAATTCGGGGGCTTAACGCAAAACTCTCTCCCGCCTTGAAGTCCGTATAATTAACTTTGGCGTTCATGACTTCAAGCGGCACAGGAAAGAACGGATGGGTCATCTGCCCGGAAAATACATTGCGGATAGTGAGGTCGCTGCGCAAATGCCCGGCCATGATTTCAAATTCATAATCAGGCTGAAACGCCGGCGCGAAAAACGGAAAGCCGCTAATATGATCCCAGTGGGCATGGGACATCAAAATGGTGGCGCGCTTGATATTTTTCTTGATCAGCCAATGACCAAGATTACGCATCCCGGTGCCGGCGTCTAAAATAATCCTCTCACCGCCACATGAGATTTCAAGGCAACTGGTGTTGCCGCCATATTGAATATGATTGGCGCCTGGACATGCGATGCTGCCGCGAACTCCCCAGAATTTTACTTTGAACGCCATATCATTACACCTTCCCGTTGCCCCTAAAATGACCCGCGGCGCAGACAACGCTGGTCGGTAGAATTAAATGAACAAACCTGCCGTATTGCAACTTAAACGGGAAAATAGTTTATAATTAAACACTTAATTAAATTAACGCGCCCACCTGTTATGATTCGGCAATATGCCGTTAACAATTACTATCCGTTTCGCGAACACTTCGCAAATTAATCAGACTCTTACTTTCTTGATCCAGATTTATCCGCTGATAGCGAACATGTTGGTGACCACTATCACAGTTTTTCCTGAACAGCATAAGAATGGCTATTATCCGTAATTTGTATGCATTTAGATGGAAATCCGTTGTCTGATCCACTAATCGTACAGGGTCATGCTATGTCGTTATATAACGTATGGGAATAATAAAAGGTTCACTGGAAAAATGGGATATGATTGAAGACGGGGGAGTGCGCGCACAAGTTTATCCAGTAATTCTTTCAGGGGGCTCTGGCAGCCGCCTGTGGCCGGTATCGCGCAGCATGCATCCCAAACAGCTACAGCCGCTGTTATCCGACTTGAGCATGATACAGGAAACCGCGCTGCGATTTGCCGACGCCAGCCGTTTTCCCGGACCGGTAGTCATTTGTAATCATGAGCATCGTTTCATTATTGCGGAGCAGTTGCGCGAAGCGGGAATTCCTCCCAGCCTGCAAATTCTGGAACCGGTGGGCCGCAACACAGCCCCGGCGGCGGCGGTGGCGGCATTGTGTCTACAGGCCCGCGATGCAGATGCGATCTTGCTGCTGATGCCCGCGGATCATGCAATTGCCGATCTGAAAGCGTTTACACAGGCCATCGAAACCGGCGCTGACGCGGCGCGCTCGGGTCATCTGGTTACGTTCGGGATAAAGCCGGATAAGCCTGAAACGGGGTTTGGTTACCTTAAACAGGGAGCAAGGATAACCGGAATCGCTGGCGCCATCACGCCGCACAAGGTTGAACGCTTTGTTGAAAAGCCGGATCTCGCGACGGCCCAAGGATATTTGCAGTCAGGCGAGTATTTCTGGAACAGCGGCATCTTCATGTTTCGCGCCAGCCAGTTCCTGGAAGTTTTGGGACGTTTGCGCCCTGCCATGCTGGAAGCCTGCCGGGCGGCCGTCACCAGGGGCAAGCATGATCTGGATTTCTTCCGGCTGGACGCGGGCGCGTTCAGCGCCTGCGAATCCGATTCGATCGACTATGCGGTGATGGAACATGCTGACAATGTCGCCATGGTACCCGTTGACATGGGTTGGAGCGATGTAGGCTCCTGGTCGTCTTTATGGGAGATCGGCGAAAAGGACGCTGGAAACAATTTGTTGCACGGAGATGTGATCATCAATGGCGCGCGCGATAGTTATATCCGCGCGGAAAGCCGGTTAGTGACGGCCATCGGCGTGGAAAATCTGGTGATTATTGAAACCACCGACGCTGTTCTGGTCGCCTCGCGTGACCAGACACAGTTGGTCAAGGAAATGGTGGACGAACTTAAAACGCGTAACCGCGATGAACATGCGAACCATCGCCGGGTATACCGGCCCTGGGGGTTTTATGAAGGCATTGGCGGCGGTGACCGCCACCAGGTCAAACATCTGATGGTCAAGCCGGGAGGAAAACTGTCGTTGCAAATGCACCACCACCGGGCGGAACATTGGGTGGTGGTCAGAGGCACCGCGCGCGTGACTCGCGATGATGAAATTCTTCTGCTGGCGGAAAACGAGTCCATTTATCTTCCGTTAGGCTGCCGTCACCGGCTGGAAAATCCCGGCAAGCTGCCGCTCAGCGTCATTGAGGTACAATCGGGCGGCTATCTGGGCGAAGATGACATCGTGCGTTTCGAAGACGTCTATCAGCGCGAAGACAAAGCCGCTGAATAGACGGCTTTGTCTGGATACGGCTTACCGCAAGCTGGCGCAAACCCGTTGGATGCGTTCGCACGCCGCCGTTAGCGCCTCGGTCGAAGTTGCATAGGAAATGCGAAAATGCGGGGCCAGGCCAAACGCCGAACCCTGTACCACCGCGACGCCTTCCGCCGCCAGTAGCGCCGTCACAAAATCCTCGTCGGTTTTGATTACCTGTCCGTCGGGGGTTGTCTTGCCGATGCAGCCGGCACAGCTTGGATAGACGTAAAACGCACCTTCGGGCACCGGGCATTGAATGCCGGTCGCCTGATTCAGCATCGAGACCACAAGATCGCGGCGCTGCTGAAATATTTTCGCGCGTTCCGGGATGAAATCCTGCGTTCCATTCAGCGCTTCGACCGCCGCCCACTGGCTGATTGATGACGGGTTGGACGTGGATTGCGACATCACATTCGCCATTGCCTTGATCAGCAATTCGGGACCGCCCGCATAGCCAATACGCCAGCCGGTCATGGAATAGGCCTTGGAAACGCCATTCATGGTCAGCGTCCGGTCAAATAATTTCGGCTCGACCTGGGCGATGGTGGCAAATTTCATGCCGTCATAGAGCAGATGTTCGTACATGTCATCCGCGAGCGTCCATACATTGGGATGGCGCGCCAGTACGTCGGTCAGCCCTTTGATCTGGGCATGGGAATAGGCCGCACCTGACGGATTACTGGGGGAATTGAAAATCAGCCATTTGGTTTTTGGCGTAATCGCCGCCTCTAGGGCCTTGGGCGTCACGCGAAAGCCGGTGTCGATGCTTGTTTCTATAAACACCGGCGTCGCGCCTGCCATCAGCACAATGTCAGGATAGGACACCCAGTACGGCGTGGGGATGATCACCTCATCGCCGGGGTTGAGCGTCGCAAACATTGCGTTGAAAATGATTGGCTTACCGCCCGGCGCCACCGAAATTTGCGAGGGCTTGTACTCAAGACCGTTCTCGCGCTTGAATTTGGCGCAGATCGCCTGTTTCAACTCGGGAATTCCGTCAACCGTCGTATATTTCGTCTCGCCGCGCTGAATGGCGGCAATGGCTGCCGCCTTGATATTGTCCGGCGTGTCGAAATCCGGTTCACCCGCGCCAAGGCCAATAATGTCGCGGCCCTGCGCCGTCAGTTCACGCGCCAGTTGGCTGACCGCCATAGTAGCCGAAGGTTTGATACGCGACAGGGAGTGGGCGAGAAAGGACATATCATGCTCCGTAAGGTTTAACGGCAAACTAGCTGACCCGCTTGCATCGCGCAATGCGCCTATGAAATCTTTTCAAACTGACCGCTTTGCGACAGCCAGCACAGCTCGCCGCTGGCAATCGCGAACCAGGCCCCATGCAGGCGCACCCGGCCCGTATCTATTGCCGCCTGAACAAAGGGAAAACTGTGCAGGTTTTGCAGTGAATGACCGATGGCGGCAAACTCGAGGGCCTTTTGTAACGTCGCAGTGTCGGCATCACGATTATCTGCAAGGACCGCGTCCCGTGCGTCGGAAATCATGTCTACCCAGGGAGCGATAAACTGGCCAACCGGCCGTTCCGACAGGCTGGCGGCGATGCCGCCACATTGGCCGTGGCCCATGATCACAATGTCCTGCACCTTCAGATGCTCGACCGCAAATTCGATCGCCGCCGAGGTGCCATGATACCCGCCCCCCGGTTCATAAGGCGGCACCAGATTGGCTACATTGCGCACCACAAACAGTTCTCCCGGTCCGGCGTTGAATATGGTTGCAGGGTCGACACGGCTATCGGCACAGGCGATCATCATGACACCCGGCGTCTGGCCCTGCGCGAGACGCCGGTATAACGCCCCCTGTTCTGCCAGATGCGCGTCTTTAAATTGGCGGTAGCCGTCCAGGAGCTGGTCAGGGATTATCATGGGAATTATGAAAACCTTACAAGTTGCAACAAGGGGTGCCGAAACGGGGCGGGCATGCTATACGCTAGGCTGACCCGAATTCCCAGTCCTATGTAAATAAGCTGTAAAAATGAAAAACCCAGATAATTCCAGCCGTAACATCACCAGCAAGACTGATCGCGAGGCGCGCCAGGCGGAGGCCTTGCGGGCCAATCTGCGCCGCCGCAAGGCTTTTGCCGGCAAGACCACTCCGTCACCCGAAACCGGGTCAACAGCAGGTGCGGCGCGAGAACCGGAGAAGCCGAATGGATAGGCTGGTGGTGCGCGGTGAAAATCCGCTATCCGGCACAATTCCCATAAGCGGCGCCAAAAACGCTGCGCTACCACTGATGGCGGCCAGCCTGCTTACCCAAGAGCCGCTGACCTTGCGCAACACCCCCGATCTGGCGGACATTACCATTTTGGGCGAATTACTCAGTGAACATGGCACGGAGATCGCCTTGCGCAAGCAAGACGGCGTGCGCATGCTGCGCCTGAGCACGCCTGCCATCACCAGTGCAGTTGCCCCGTATGAACTGGTGGCCAGGATGCGGGCCAGCTTTCTGGTGTTAGGGCCGCTTTTGGCGCGCCATGGCGAAGCGCGGGTCTCGTTGCCTGGCGGTGACGCCATTGGCCACCGGCCGGTCGATCTGCACCTGAAGGGGTTTGAGGCGATGGGCGCGACGATTTTCCTGGACCAGGGCTATATCAATGCCCGCGCCACCAACGGCCTTAAAGGCGCAGAAATCCGTTTTTCTACGGTTTCTGTGGGCGCGACCGAGAATCTGATGATGGCGGCGGCCCTGGCGGATGGCGAGACCGTGCTTGAAAATGCAGCGCGGGAACCGGAAATTGGCGATCTGGCGCGGTGCCTGATTACCATGGGCGCGCTTATCGAAGGCGCGGGCACAGACACCATCCGCATCAAAGGCGTTGCCAAACTGCATGGCGCCGAGCACGAAGTGTTGCCGGATCGTATTGAGGCCGGCACCTACGCTCTGGCGGTGGCGGCAGCAGGCGGCGATGTCGTACTGACCCATACCAACCCCGAAGCGATAGAGGCGCTGCTTGAATTACTTGGCAAGGCAGGGGCGCAGATTGACCGCACGCCGGATAGTTTGCGCATTCGCCGCGATCCCGGCCACCGGCTAAAAGGGGTGGACGCCATGACAGCGCCCTTTCCGGGCTTCGCGACAGATCTGCAGGCGCAATTCATGGCCTGTATGACCACCGCCAGTGGGGCGTCAATGATCAGTGAGACAATTTTTGAGAACCGCTTCATGCATGTGCCGGAACTGATGCGCATGGGGGCGAACATCAATCTGCACGGCGGCACCGCGCTCGTGCGCGGTGTGGATATACTAAAAGGCGCGCCTGTCATGGCGACAGATGTGCGGGCCTCGGTTAGTCTTATCATTGCGGGCCTGTCGGCACAGGGTGAAACTTCGGTCAGCAAAGTATATCATCTGGATCGCGGCTATGAACGCATCGAAACCAAACTGACCGCCTGCGGGGCCGATATACGCCGCATTCGTGATTAAATGATCGGGAGATGGTGTGCTAAAACCACTAAAACTGACGGCGCTTGATGTGGAAGATCTGGCGGTAATTTCCGCCTGTCTGCAGGACGCCCTCGCACGGGTCGCTGATACGGCTTATGAAGCCCGGCGCAGGCGCTTCGCCATCATGTTCAACCGCTTCCGCTGGGAAAATGAGGCTGCGCCAAGTCTGGGCGGCTGGCTGGGGCCACGGACGCCGGAACGGGTGCGCTGTGCCGTGCATTTCGATGCGGTGACGGCGGTGCGCCACCGCAACATCGACCAGGCAAACCCGGAGCAGGTACTGGATCTGCTGGCAATTCAGGCCCAGGAGCAGCGCGACGGCAGTGTGCGTATTCAGCTTTTATTCGCCGGTGGTCCCGAAATGTTGCTGGATGCGGAATGTGTTGACTGTTATCTGGAAGATCTTAGTCAGCCATGGCCCGCGTCCGGGCGGCCGGACCATTCCACAGAAGAGTGATGGGATCAGGCGATGCCGGCACGGCTGAACAATAGCGCCGCGGGGTTTGAGGATGCGTTTCAAACGCTTCTCGGCGCCAAACGCGAAATATCGCAGGACGTAAATCATACCGTCGCAGGCATTCTTGCGGATGTGGCGTTGCGCGGGGATGCGGCGCTGCTGGAATATACCGCGCGCTTTGACCGTCTGACGCTGGAGGCGCCACAATTGGCGTTCAGTGCGGAGGAGATCGATACGGCCATTGCCGCGTGTGACCGCACGACGCTGGATGCGCTAGAGGTGGCGGCGGCGCGGATCGAGGCCTATCATCGCCGCCAGCTTCCGCAGGATGATCTCTATACAGATGATATAGGGGTGCAGCTGGGTCATCGCTGGACGGCGCTTGGGGCGGTGGGCATGTATGTGCCTGGCGGCACCGCGTCTTATCCAAGTTCGGTATTGATGAACGCCATTCCGGCAAAGGTGGCGGGCGTCCCGCGCCGGGTGATGGTGATGCCGACGCCCGATGGCAAATTCAATCCGCTGACGCTTGCGGCGGCGCGCCTTGCGGGTGTGCACGAAATTTACCGTGCCGGTGGGGCGCAGGCCGTGGCGGCCCTGGCCTATGGCACGGCTACCATTGCGGCTGTTGATAAAATCACCGGCCCGGGCAACGCCTGGGTGGCCGCCGCCAAACGCCAGATATTTGGTGCGGTGGGTATAGACATGATCGCGGGCCCGTCGGAAATTCTGGTGGTGGCGGACGGCACCAATGATCCGGCATGGATTGCGGCCGATCTTCTGTCCCAGGCCGAACATGATACATCCGCGCAATCCATATTGCTGAGCGATGACGCTGCATTTGCTGATGCGGTGATGGCGGCCATCGCCACGCATCTGCAAACATTGCCGCGCGCCGCCATTGCGGCTGAAAGCTGGGACAGGTTTGGGGCAATTATTATTGTGAATTCGATGCAGGATGCGCCGGCCCTGATTGACCGCATCGCGCCCGAACACCTGCAATTGGCGGTGGATGACCCGCATGGCTTGATGAAAAAGGTCCGCAATGCAGGGGCGATTTTTCTCGGCCGTCATACTCCCGAAGCCATTGGCGATTATATTGCCGGCCCCAACCATGTGCTGCCCACGGCGCGCGCGGCGCGCTATGCCTCTGGTTTGTCGGTGCTGGATTTCATGAAACGCACTACCCTAATCGGCTGCACACCCGACGCGCTGGCGGCGCTGGCCCCGGCCGCAATTGCTCTTGCCGCCAGCGAGGGGCTGGAAGCGCACGGACGCTCCATCTCCATCCGCAGCAATCCACGCGGTATAAAATGACCGCACAGGAACAAGGGACGGCGCACAAGGTAATCGACATTGTGCTCGACGAGGCCAATATTGTGCGCCTGAATGCGGATATTGATCATGAGCGCCGCGTGGCGATTTTCGATCTGCTGGAGGAAAATTATTTTGAGCCGGTCGGCAGCCCCTATGGCCCGTACCGGCTGCATCTGCTGATTGCCGACAACCGGCTGGTGTTTGACGTACGCCGCGAAGATGACAGCGCGCTGGGCAAGGTGATGTTGTCCCTGTCGCCGTTCCGGCGCATCGTGAAGGATTATTTTACGGTCTGTGACAGCTATTTCGACGCCATCAAACATGCGCCGCCGTCACAGATCGAAGCCATCGATATGGGGCGGCGCGGCCTGCACAATGACGGTGCGGACATGCTGCGCGAACGGCTGACCGGAAAAATTGAAATCGATGATCTCACGTCACGGCGTCTGTTTACATTAATCTGTGTACTGCATATACGGGCCTGACGCGAATGAACGGCGTGCCGCCTCATCCAGCGCCTTTCGTGCTCGTGCTGGGCCCGTCTTCGCATTTTTTACACCCTGCGCTACTGCTTGCCCGTCAAGGGCGGGGGCGTTGGCGCCGAATTCTGCACTTCTTCTCCTTCCCCCTCGTGGGGAGAGTTGGGGCGGGGGCCAGATAAAATGAGTTCCTCAAATAATGGCCCCGGGCACGCCCCCTTTGCTCCCGCGCAAATGCCATCCGCGGTGCTGTTTTCGTGTAATTTCAACGCTGTGCGTTCGCCCATGGCGGAAGCCCTGATGAAATATCTCTACGGACATATTGTCTATGTGGATTCGGCGGGTGTGCGCACGGAACCGCTGGACCCGTTCGTGATCGAAGTACTGGACGAAATCGGCATCGACATCGCCA
>JAUSQH010000276.1 GCA_030652895.1 Alphaproteobacteria bacterium | reverse complement strand
CCAGGGCGGCGACTGGGGCGCTGCGGTCACCACGGCCATCGGCGTTGCCAAACCGGCGGGCTGTGCGGCCATCCATGTGAACCTGCTGTTCATCTCTCCCGGCGCCGGTGACATGGGCGACATGACCCCCGCGGAAAAGTCGGCCGTAAAGGCCATGACCTATTATCAGGAATGGGATTCCGGCTATTCCAAACAGCAGTCAACGCGTCCGCAAACCCTGGGCTATGGTCTGGCCGATTCCCCCGCCGGACAGGCCGCCTGGATCTATGAAAAAATGTGGGCCTGGACCGATAATGGCGGCAATCCGGAAGATGTGCTGAGCCTGGATGAGATGCTCGACAACATCATGCTGTACTGGCTGCCGGGCAACGCCGCGTCCTCGGCGCGGCTGTATTGGGAAAGTTTCCGCGGCGCTCTGAGCTCCGCAGAAGTGGACCTGCCCGTAGGCGTAAGCATGTACCCGAAGGAAATCTTCCGCGCCTCGCGCCGCTGGGCCGAAAAGCAGATCAAGAACATCGTCCACTGGAACGAGCTGGACCGCGGCGGGCATTTCGCCGCCTGGGAACAGCCGAAACTGTTTGTCGGCGAAATCCGGGATTGCTTCAGACAATTTCGGTGACGGGGAGGGAGAAGGAATCGAATGCGTCATTCTGGCAGGTGGACTGACGGGAATTCGGGCGTTCATTGAAAATAAGAAATCCGCCTTAGACTCCTATCCAACCTTGCGGAATTATCCGTTCAATGTTCCTCATCCCTCCCTAACCCGTCGCCGCCCACAGCGCCAGCACTTGCGTGGCGTGTCAAAGGGGAGGGGGGCTTTCTCTTGGAGTTTCAGGGCTCTCTTCCGCGCCGTCTTGCGGCAATGGGGTAGGGGTGGGGCAAATGGAACCATTTGACCGGACGGAAGTTTAAAGTGGCTAAAGCCAAAATAGTCACACCTCAAGGGTCGTTGCCAAGCCTGCGAAACCCTGTTTTAATAACAAACAACTAAGTAAATGTTGCGGTGCTCCCAATGAACTACGAGGGACCAGGTTATCGAAATCTGCAGCGAACGGTAACCTCAGGCTATACTTGGGGTCACATGAAGTTTGGAAATTAATATGGCAGATAGTGCGCATTATTCCCTAATCGACCGGAAAGTCGCGGCTTCCGCATTTGATTTCATCGATCGTGTTCGTAACGTGAGGACCGTCGATGAATTGAGGGCAGCATTTGCGGTTCAGGCCGGGGCCTCCGGATTCGAACATTTCATGTTTGGAAAAGTACGGCTAAATGGAAATGAGCTGTTCCCGAACCTGCCCATGAAAGTGTGCCCGGACGGATGGTATAATCGCTATCTTGAGCAGGGATACGTCGCCACTGATCCGGCCGCCCAGCAAATGGCGATTAACGTTCTCCCATATACCTGGGATGAGGTTGTCGAGCGCGGGAAAAAAATTGACGTTGACCAACGTGTGTTTAATGAGGCACGAGCATGGAATATGAATCACGGCCTCTGTATCCCCGTACATAATTTGGGCGGTCTTCAGGGATTTGCCACGCTGTCGGGATTTGCGCCGGACATGTCCCAATGCACAAAGGCCGCTTTCCAGCTGATGGCAATCTATGTACATGCCAGAGCAGATGAACTCGCTGGTCAATTTTTGGAATATCGCGGCGCCCCCGACAGGTTGACCCTGCGCGAGCGTGAATGCGTCAGTTGGATCGCTGCCGGAAAGTCCACATGGGAGATTGGGGAAATTCTTAGTCTTAGCGAACTAACTGTTGCGACGTACATCAAATCAGCAATGCGCAAAATGAACGTGGTGACCCGCGCGCAACTTGCCGTCCAGGCGCTAATATCAGGAGAAATCGCTTTGTAAATACCCCCATATGGGGGGATACACGGCAGCCGCTGAAACACGGATAATTATAGCCTCTAGTATGTTCAGAAAAGGGGCTATCCATGATGCATGTTGTCACAAACGAAAACGCTGCGGAGTATAAAGACCTTCTTGAAGAAATGTTCCGCTGGCGGCACCAGATTTACGTAGAACAGCGCGGCTGGAAAGCGCTTGCCCGGCCCGACGGCCGCGAAATAGATCAATTCGATAATGCCGATGCGGTCTATCTCATAGTGCTTGATGAAGAAGACAAGTTCGCGGGCAGTGTACGTCTTAATCCCACCCACCGACCGACTTTGATTGCCGAAGTTTTTTCCCATTTGGTCATTCGCGGTGAACTTCCGCGCTCACCTTCGGTCTGGGATATAACACGAGGGTTCGTAATCCCAAGCAAGCGCCGGGAATCCGGTAGGTGCCCGGCCCTGGAAGAGCTTTATACCGGCGCGATGGAGTGGGCGGTTGCCGAAGAGCTTGATTATATGGTGGGGCTTGGGGAAATACATTGGCTTCCACGTTGGCTAAAAATGGGCTGGGTTGTTGACCCGCTGGGTCTGCCCTCACTGATTGAGGGAGAATATTGGGTGCCGATGCGTATCGAAACCGGCCCGCGCATACTTGCGGCGACCAGGCAGGCGTTCCAGCTTCCAGACGTGTCGATGTTCGCACATCAAAAGAGCATGCGTCTTGCTTCGTGACACTGATTAAAGGGAGGGGAACACACCCAATGCGAACAGATGATGCAGATAAAGTGGGTTCCTCTTCGTTTTCTGAACACAAGCAATATTGCGAACAGTTAGGGGAACTCGGTCGTGCTTACAATAAGGTACAAGACCCTAATGTTAGGGCGGGCCTTTTGTACCTCATGGCCATGGTGCCCCACGTGGATACAGAATCCGCGTTGGCGCTGATTGAAGAGTATTTTCCAAACAAGGATATCATGTAAACGGGGTCAGACACGATATATCTCAGTCTCCAGAGGGGCGTGCCATTCGCCGCATGCAGGTCTTCCAGACTGGAGAAAGTACCGTGATGAATTTCTCCATTGGCCCTCCCGTCAGTTGGAAAGACTCTAAGAGTTCATCACAGTTTCCAATGCAATACCTCATATAAATCCATATGCGGGTCCCCGGCCCTTGTGGGCGGGGCCGAGGTGGGGAAAAATCGATTCAATCCTAGAGAAGCCGCCCTAATCCACCATGCTCCCTTTGATTGGCAGAATATCCTCGAACTGGGGATCGCGTTTTTCGGTGCGCGCGGTCATGGCTTCCCTGGTGTCCTGGGAGAAGAACATGCCGGCCTGCCAGGTGGCGTTGTGGTTCAGGCCGTCGGCGACGGAATGGTCGCGGGCGTAGTTCAGCATTTCCTTGGTGCCCGCAATGGCCAGCGGCGACTTGGAGGCGATTTCGCGCGCCACCGCCATGACGCCCGTCAGCATTTCGGCCTGGGTAGCGTAAACCTCATTCACCAGGCCGCATTGTTTGGCCTCGGCTGCGGGCATACGGCGGCCGGTATAGGACAGCTCGCGCGCAATGCCCGGCGCGATCAGTTTGGGCAGGCGTTGCAGGGTGCCAACATCGGCGGTCAGGCCGATATTGATTTCCTGAATACAAAAAAACGCGTCCGCGGTGGCGTAGCGCATATCACAGGCCGTGACCATGTCCACACCGGCGCCGATGCAGCCCCCCTGAATGGCGGCGATTACCGGCATGCGGGCGCGCTCAAACGCGGTGAAACATTCCTGCATACGCATAATGTCCTGGCGCAGATGCGCGCGCTTGCGGCCCATTTCTGCATCCTTGTAGGGGCCGGGTTTGCCAAAGACAGTCAGGTCCATGCCCGCGGTGAAATGCTTGCCCGCCGCGGAAATCACGATCACCCGCGCCGATGCGTCCACATCAATGGCGTTGATGGCGTCGGGAATTTCGCGCCACAAGTTGCTGTTCATGGCGTTCATGGCTTTGGGCCGGTTGAACACCAGATGCGCGATGTTATCCACAATCTCCAATTTTATAGCCTGATAGGCCATGGCCGGTTCCTCCTGATCTTGACGGGCAATCCAGTCTATCCCATTGTGGCGGCAAAACAACCAGTGGGAAGGACGTTACGATGGCTATCAATTACGATCAGATCATGTCGCTGAAAAGCGAAGGTGCGGTTTCAAGTTATGACGACCGGGACACGATGCTGTACGCGCTGGGCATTGGCTTTGGCCGCGACCCGATGGACGAACGCGAATTGCCATTTGTCTATGAAAAGAATCTGAAAGTCGAAAATATCAAGACGGTACCCAGCATGGGCGTAGTCATCGCGTCTGGCGGTGGGCTGAACCTGGGCAAGGCCGGGATCAACTTCTTGATGGTGCTGCACGGCGAACAGCGCATCGAGTTACACCGGCCGCTGCCGCCTGCAGCCACCATCATCCATGACAGCCGCATTACCGCCGCCGTCGACAAGGGCAAGGACAAAGGCGCGGTAGTGTATGTGGAAACCAAAATCCGCCTGAAAGACAGCGGCGAACCGCTATGCACGCTGGGAAGCTCTATGTTTGCGCGCGGCGATGGCGGCTTTGGCGGGCCATCCGAGGGCGGTTTTGCGCCGCACCAGGTGCCAGCGCGCAAACCCGACATGACGTTCGAGGCGGCCACCCTGCCGGGTCAGGCGCTGCTGTACCGGTTGTCGGGCGATCGCAACCCGTTGCATGCGGATCCCGAAGTAGGACGCCAGGCTGGGTTCGAGCGGCCAATCCTGCATGGCCTGTGCACCTATGGCACCACCTGCCGGGCGATCATTCAGAATGTGTGCGATTATGACGCCACCAAAATCACTGGCTTCGATGTACGCTTCTCCGCGCCTGTCATCCCTGGCGAAACCATCGTGGTGGACGCCTGGAAGGATGGCAATATTCTGTCCTTTGAATGCAAGGTGAAGGAACGTGGCATTACCATCATTAAAGCGGGCAAGTGTACGCTGAAGGGCTGAGACACAGCCAGTGTCACGATCTTTCCGGCCTCAGCAAAGCAAGCCGGTATGTGACATGCAATGAAAGAGGGCCTGTGCGACTGGCGCTGGCCCTTTCAAGTGTGATTTTGTTGGATGTAAACCAGATCAGGACCTGAGGCGCATCCGTGCGACACCCGGCAGGCTCAGCGTCACCGGCTTGGGAACCTCCCCCATGCCCGGACCCGCATTTATTTTCTGACCGGGTGTTCACGCCCTTGTGGAACGGGTATGGTCCCGGATAATGAAATAGCATAAGCAGGGAGCTCTATAATGACGGCCATCAATCAGGTAACCGATCTGGACATTCGTGACGGCATTGCGGTGCTGACATTGAACAGCCCTCCGGTAAATGCGCTGAGCGGCCCGGTGCGTGACGGGTTGCACAAGGGGATCAAGCAGGCGATCGACGATTCGGCGGTACAGGCGGTAGTTCTGGTCTGCGCCGGGCGCACCTTTATTGCAGGCGCGGATATTACCGAACTGGGTTCCGGTGGTCCGCAGGGGGCAAGCCTGCTGGATGTGCAGAACATGATGGAAGACAGCACCAAGCCGGTCGTTGCCGCCATTCACGGCACGGCGCTGGGCGGTGGTCTGGAAGTGGCGTTGTGTTGTCACTATCGCGTTGCTGTCGCGTCGGCGCAGTTCGGCCTGCCGGAAGTCAAGCTTGGCCTGCTGCCGGGTGCTGGCGGCACGCAGCGCCTGCCGCGTATTGTGGGCGCCGAAATGGCGCTGGAGATGATGGGGCTGGGCGATCCGATTGGCGCAGACAAGGCGCTTGAGGTTGGACTGATCAGCGAGATTGTCGACGGCGATCTGACGCAAGGCGGCGTGGCATTCGCCAAAAAACTACTGGCGCAAAAGCGTCCGCTGGTCCGGGTGCGGGATAATGACGCGAAGCTTGCGCCTGTGCGCGGCAAGCCGGAAATTTTTGCGGCGTTCCGCGCCGCCCATGCGCGCAAAAATCGCGGCTTTCTGGCGCCTGAATATAATATCCGCTGCGTCGAGGCAGCGGTGAATTTGCCATTCGACCAGGGCATCAGGCGCGAGGGCGAATTGTTCCGCGAATTGTTGCAGGGGCCGCAATCTGCGGCGCAGCGTTATATGTTCTTCGCCGAACGCCAGGCCGCCAAGATTCCCGATGTGCCTGCTGACACTCAGAAAATCCCCGTCGACAAAGCGGGTGTGATCGGCGCGGGCACCATGGGCGGCGGCATCACCATGAATCTGGTGAATGTGGGTATCCCCGTGACCATCGTTGAAACCACACAAGAAGCGCTGGATCGCGGATTGAAAGTAGTGCGCGGCAATTATGAAAACACCGCGCGTAAGGGCAAGATCACCCAAGCCGATGTCGAGACGCGCATGGCGTTGATCACCCCTAGCCTCAATCTGGCGGATCTGGCGGATGTGGATATCGTCATCGAGGCGGTGTTCGAAAACATGGACATCAAAAAAGATATTTTCGAGAAGCTCGACGCTATCTGCAAACCCGGCGCGATCCTCGCTACCAACACCTCGGCGCTGGATATCAACGCCATCGCGGCCATGACCAAGCGCCCCGAATATGTCATCGGCACACATTTCTTCAGCCCGGCAAATGTGATGAAGCTGGTCGAAGTGGTGCGCGGTGCGAAAACGGCGAAAAATGTCATCGCGACCTCCATGGCGTTGGGAAAGCGCATCAACAAGATCGCGGTGCTGGCGGGCGTGTGTCATGGCTTTATCGGCAATCGCATGCTGTTTGCCCGCACTACGCAATCCAGCCGCATCATTTTGGAAGGCGCCACGCCGGAACGTGTGGACAAAGTGCTGACCGATTTTGGTTTCCCCATGGGGCCATTCGCGATGAGCGATCTGGCGGGCGTCGATGTGGGCTGGAATCCCAAGACATCAAAGGGCGAAACCCTGCGCGACCGGCTATGCGAGGCGGGACGGCGCGGCCAAAAGACCAATGCGGGCTATTATGATTACAAGCCCGGCGACCGCACCCCTATTCCTAACGAAGATGTGGTGAAAATGATTCGCGAATTTGCCGCGTCAAAACAGATCCGGCAGCGCGACGTGACGGATGAAGAAATTCTGGAACGTTGCCTCATCCCGATGGTAAACGAGGGGGCTAAAATCCTGAGCGAAGGCATCGCCATCCGCGCCAGTGATATTGATGTGGTCTGGGTGCATGGCTATGGTTGGCCTGTCTATCGTGGTGGCCCCATGTACTGGGCTAACACCTATGGGTTGGACAAGATCGTGGCGCGCATGCGGGAATTCGCTAACGACGACCCGGTATTCTGGACACCGGCGCCCTTGCTGGAAGAACTGGCGGCGAGCAACGGCGGGTTTAAGTAATCCGTTCCCGGAATACTAACCCCGCAAAAACGCTTCGCACCTGGCCCGCGCGGCGGCGCCCATCTGCGTGGGGAATGCGGTAAAGCCGTGTGCGCCGCCCGGATAGACGGCGAGCTCGGCCTTATTGCCGCCCGCTATCCAGCGCGCATACATAAATAATGTGTCGTCGCGCAACGGATCGCGGGTGCCGACCGTAAACAGTGCTGGCGGCAAGCCGGACAGATCCGCATAGAGCGGCGAAATTTCCGGCGAGCGTGCTCTGTCCGATACACCAAAATGCTCTATGAACCAGCGCATCACCGGGGTGTTGATGATCAACGGTTCATCGCCCCAGTTTGCGGCGCTGGGCGACATCCCCAGATCAAACACGCCAAACACCAGATTGGCCCCAGCGAAACCTGTATAGTGATGCTTGTCGCGCATACGCAAAATCGTAACAGCCGACAAATGTCCGCCTGCGGATTCACCACCAATAAATATCCGTTCACTGCCAAATTCTCGCCTGGCGTTTTGTGTCAGCCATACTGCCACCGCCTCGCAATCGTCCGGCCCGGCCGGGTAGGGGTGTTCGGGCGCTAACCGGTACTCGACACTCACCACGGCAAGATTGCAATTACGCGCAATGCTTTCAAGCAACGGATCCTGCCCATCGGAACGCCCGATAACCCACCCGCCACCGTGGATATGCAGATAGACGCCGTCAACTTTTTCCGGCATAAAGGTGCGCAGGGTAAGCGGGCCCGCCGGGCACGGGATGGTGCGATCCACCGCCTTTTCGGAAAACACGGGCGCGCCCATTGGGCTGTTGCCGCTTGCCAGAAAATCACGCAGTTCCTGCGCGCCCATTTCGTGCCACGGTTTGCCCGTACGCATCGCGTCCACTATCATCTGGTTGACGCCCATGTTTTCAGCGTCCGCAGAGGGGGCTGTGTAAATTTCGGGGTCCCATGGATTATAATTATGCATGCTGGCCTCGTCTGATTGTGCACAGTAAATAATACAGTGTTTAAGCCGGGCGTTGCCAGTTATTCATGGAAACCGATTATACATATGTCTTATAATGCGGGCCCTTGGGGAGTGGCAAACATGGACAAGCCTAAACTACTAGTAATGGATGATGAAGCTATGTTCGGCAATTTTGTCGAAGACGTCGCATCTGGCCTTGGTTATGAAGTGATGGCTCTGACGGAACCCGGAAAATTTACAGACGCCTTCGAAGCCTTTCGGCCGGATACAGTCATTCTTGATATGGTCATGCCGGAATTTGATGGCACGGAAATTACGCGCTGGCTCGCTAACGAGAAATTCGCGGGAAAACTTATAATTGTTACCGGCTATAACCCGCAATATTCCAAAATCGCCAAGACTCTGGGTGAGCTTGGCGGGTTGCACAATGTGGTGCGTTTAAGCAAGCCGGTCCGCTTGGAAGAACTGCGCAGTGTGCTGAAAGTTTAAGGTGTGCTCACCAGCGGCAGTTCGAGCGTAAACCTGCTGCCATGCCCCGGCATGCTTTGCAGGCGGAGGCTGCCTTGCATCAGTTCGGCCAGGCGTTTCGATATATGCAGACCAAGCCCGATGCCTTGTCCGGCGTCGTCATAGGCGACGGCGTCATGGCCGCGCACAAACTTGTCAAAGATTTTGTTGTGCATTTCAGGCGGTATGCCAATTCCGGTGTCCCATACGGTGATCCCGGCTACCGGAACACCGTCACGGACATCCGCCGTAATTTCTATCCCAATGGCTCCATGGGGCTTAGTGAATTTAACAGCGTTACTGAGCAGGTTGACTAGCACCTGCGTGGCGAGAAGTGGATCGGCCTTGACCCGCCAGCCTGTCTGGACCGCCGTCTTGCTGACATCCAGATTTTTGGCTTCCGCGCGTAACAGCACTATGCTTACCGCTTGTTCAATCAGCGCCGTTATATCGATCTGTTGCAGATTAAGCGATACATCGCTGCCATCGACTTGCGCCGTCTCCAGCATTGCATCAATAAGTGATAACAGATGCCGTCCGGATTTTAAAATATCATCGGCGTAATCGGTGTATTTCTCGTTCAGTTCGCCAAACAGCTTCATGGTCATCGCTTCCGAAAAACCAAGAATGGCGTTAAGCGGAGTGCGTAATTCATGGCTCATCGTAGCAAGAAATTCGGTCTTGGCGCGCAACGCGTTTTCGGCACGTCCACGCTCGATATCCAGCTGGATAGTGCGGTTTAACAGGGCTTCCGTCGTCTGCTCGAGCTTACGGCGGGCTTCCATAGCCGCATCTTCTGCCTGAAAGCGTTCGGTGACATTAACGCCCACGCCGCGAAAGCCCTGAAACTTGCCGCTACCTGGTTCAAAGGCTGGAACAGCGCTCATATGAAAATAATGCGGTTGGCCGTTACGGCCCTGCATCACAAAGATGGCGTCACGAAAAGGCTGGTGCCTGGAAAATCCCTCCGGTGGTTGCGCGTCTGCGCCCGAGCGTTCGATGAAGCACCCTATCTTGCCAAGTTCATTGCCTACGAAAAGCAACGCCGGTTTGCCCAGAATGTCGCTAGCGCGATCAGATAGCGCGGTGAGCTTTCCTTCAGCGTCCAACTCCCAAAATAAATCGGAACTTGCACGCAACTGGTCATGTTTCCGGGACGACTCTTGTCCCGCGTGGATTGTGGCCGCCACCTGGCCGGTTACATCCACATAATGACCTACGACGCCCAGCAGGGCCTTTGCATTATCGAACAAGGGATAGTGAAAGGAACGGACGTATCGGGGTTGCCCGCCCGCACCGGTGTCTATGACCTCGTCGCGAGTATAGCTTTCGCCATTGCCGCAAATAAACTGAAAAACATCGTTGGCGATCTGTCCATCTTTTGGAAGCGGGCCGACAACAAAATGATAGCCCGCGCTGATAAACAGAATTTTTCCATTCGGTCCGGAAATGTAAAATGCCGCATCATCAGAAAAGTTTACCCGCCGGGCAACCTCTTCAAGCAGCCGCGTGAGCGCGCCACCGTCTGCCTGATCAGTACCCGGCGAATGTCCAGCAGAAGGAGTTGGGGGTGCGTCCCCCGCTCCGTTATGAATTAATCGTTGCATCCGGTCGCCCCTGAACTCGATCAAGCCGTCAGCATATCTTATCCGATTTTCCGAGCCGCTTTTTGTAACTCCGAGTCGCTATGCCAGTAGTTTAATGTTAACTGCGCCTGATCAGAAGATATTTCGCGAAATATTTCAAGTACGCCGCGCAGTTCGGCCGCAGATTGTCGGGAGTTGTTATGTGTATGTAACAACAACAACGCCATGGTTGAAAAATGTGCTTCACTGAATCTGAGAGCCTTACACAACACGGCAAAAGGTGTGATGTCCTTATCCAGTACAATGCGATTAACTGTGACAAACGAAATTCTGGCTAAATTTGATATTCCTGCACAAAACGCCGGGATGCGTTGTTTGCGCAGCATCTCGATAATAATTTCAACTGTAAGTAGATTTTCTTCTTGTAGTGTCGAAACAAGTGTGGCGGCCGCTGAGCTGACTGCGCTCGGCCGCTCTGCTTCTGCCGCGTCGAGCGTGTCTTTGGTGGCGCTCTCCAGCAACGGATCCAGTTCATACTCGGCAATGGGGAACTCGCTCAATATTTTCTGCCGTAAATGTGCGGAAACCCACCAAAACATTTGGTTTGCTAGGGTTCCCGGCAGATCGGCGCGGGACAAAAGCGGCTCCTGAAATTGGTCAAAGCGACGGCTTTCGGCGACCACATAGGCCATGGCGGCGCTGGACAGGCTGGCGTTGGGGTTACGGATGAGTGCCTCCACCACGTCAGGGTCCGCCGCGTGATCGATTATTGCGTCACCTATAGCTGTCGATACGGTTTCGCGCATAGCGATACATAACTGGTGCTCGTGTGTACGTAAACGGACGATCTCAATCAGCGTCGTGTCTTGCAGCAGTTGAGAGTGCTGAAGTATCGGCCGGGCAACCGAGATATCATCCCTGGCCAGCATCTCCAGCAGACCGTCAGGAGCATTGGGAGATAAAGCAAGTTTGGCAGACATTTGCTGGCGAACCTGCAACTCCATATCCTGCACCAGCCGGGTCAGAACCTGGTCCGTCAGGGCGCGCTCACGGTCGTTCAACCGTCCCTCTTGCGTGATGACAAGATCAAGCACATTCTCGGCCAATATTTGGCGCGACCGTTTGCTTCCTTCGCGCGCCATCGCGATCAGTGAGGGCATGTCGCGATGTCGTTCAGCCGCATTCATTACCGGGTTACCTGCCGTTTTGCACGGACCAGGGTCAAAGGCCCAGTCCTGTTCAAGGGTTGCTTCAGCATATGGCGTTATTGAAAATATTCTGTTAACAAACGTAGAGTAACGCGAAGTTCAGAGAAGGAAATTGCTATATGGTATCGCATGGCCGTGCGCGATTTGTTAACAATTCCGGTGTTGATGAAATCGTTATTGGCGTGACAGAATTTGAATGCATGGGCGCCTCGTCGCCCCATGATCACCCGCATATTTATCTGGACATGGGCCGGGACGCGCAAATTCGCTGTCCTTATTGCGGCACGCTGTTTCGCAATGATCCGTCGCTGGGCACCAGCGAAGCCAGGCCGCAAGACTGCATCGTCGCCAGTTAAGCAAGACGTGCATAGCTCCACGCCTTTCCCGATTAGTGAGGTAACTACCCCGCACAGCGGGAAAATTGGTATTTGCCCGTGTCCTGGGCGCAAATTCCCGCCAGCCCTGGGGATTGTCTCGCAACAGAGCCTGACCCGGGATTTGCTGGCGATCCGGGCGTTTCCAGCCACTGCCCTGATAACATTGATGGAAATGGGAGAACTGGATTGGGCCGGGCCAACGCTGCCTGAACTGCGTGAGGCCTGTGCCGCGCAAGGTATGCAGCATATTTATCTTCCGATCGTAGACTGCGAGATTCCCGATCCGCATTGGGAACGCCGGTGGGCGAGCCACGGTCCAGAACTGCATACGTTGTTACAGTCCGGGCACAATATTGTCTTTCACTGCCGTGGCGGGCGTGGGCGCGCTGGTCTTGCTGTAACGCGTATGCTGATCGAAACTGGCGAAGCGCCGGCGCTGGCTATAGCCCGTGTCCGCGCCGAACGGTCCGGCGCAATCGAGACCAAGGCCCAGGAAGATTATTTACTTCAGTTACGCGCGTAATTTTAGGGCGACCTGTTGCCTGTTTGCTGCTTTAATGTTGGCAATGACATTCATAATCAGGCGGGAAAACAGATATGGCGAGTTTCACCTCCGACGGGTTGAAAATAGCGTTTAATGCAGTGGGCTACGGGGATCCGGTGCTGCTGCTACATGGCTTTGCCGCCAATCGCGGACAGGCCTGGCGGGCCAGCGGCTGGTTCGATCTTCTGGACAAGGCCGGCGTCGATTATGCCGCCATGGATCATCGTGGCCACGGCGAAAGCGATAAACCGCATGAAGTGGACGCCTATGCGATCGATAAAATGATCGCGGATATCATCAATTTTCTTGATTATCTGGAAGCCAAGCGCGCAACAATTGTCGCCCATTCCATGGGGGCGATGCTTTCGATGCGTCTGCTTACGGAGTATCCGCAGCGTTTCAAGGCGGCGGTGTTATGCGGTGTCGGCGCGCGCATGCTGGAAAAACGCGATGATCGAAAGACGATGGCCGAAGGGCTGACCAGCAGCGATCCCAAAAGCGTGAAGGACGAGCATGCGCTTTCGTTTCGCGCCTTTGCAGAATCCACCAACAGTGACATGGAGGCGCTGGCTGCCTGCATCAGGGCCCGGCGCGAGCCTATCGATGAACAGGCGCTGTCGAAAATTGCTGTTCCCGTCATGGTCATTACCGGCTCCGACGATGATCTGAGCGGCAAGCCCGAACCGCTCGCGGCACTAATCCCCGGTGCCAAAGCGGTGACCATCGACGGCGCCAGCCATCATACGATCATGGGCGATCCCGACTTCAAGCAGGAGGTCGTGCGCTTTCTCGGTTTGAAGGTGAAGCCAACGGCTTTTGAGGATGACGATGAGGAAGATCGCTGGAAGCGCTAACCTCAATGGGTAAAACTGGCGCTTAGCGCTAAAGAATGCGCCAAAAAAAACGCCCGAAGCTTTGAGCTCCGGGCGTTTTTTTGGAACCGGCGTCGCCTTTAGAAAGCGTAGGCGATGTTGATGGAGGCGAAGTCGCGGTCATTCAGCGGCGCGTCGGGACCGAAATTGGCGGTCCAGCTGACACTTCCGGTCCAGCGCGACTGATAGTTCGCCGCCAGCGAGAGGCCAATCGCCTTGCGTTCAGCCTGATAATTGCCGAGCGGCGACGGCGTGCGGCCACCCAGATCCCAGCGCCACGCAACTTGCGGCACCAGGTTGACGGGTGTACCGAAGACGCGGTTATAGGTCAGGTTAAAGATACCGACTGCGCCCCACGAGAACGGCGTGGCGTAGTTGGTTGGCCCCTTCAACTCGCTATTGAGCCTGTAGGTGGCGGCTGCAATCGGGTTCAGCAACCCTTCGCTGCCGCTGGCTGCGATTGCCGAGCTGGTGGAGATGCCCGGCACCCAGACCATGCCCACTTCTGTAACTGTCACGCCCTGATCCGCCCTGGCCCATTGTACGACCGGGTTAGAGCCGAACAGCACCGAGGTGATCGTGGCCTGCGCCGTGAACACGTCTTCCTTGGGGATTTCGATGAACCCGTCCGGGCGCACATTCGCGGCCGTCAGGGATGAAGAACGGGCCTGCGGCGTGACCGGGATCAAAGCCTGCCCATCAAGACCCGAGTCCACATGGCGGACCAGTTGGACATCGGCGGCACGCCCATTCGACACATTGCCGGCCCGGGTCTGGTTCTCTGGGTCAAGTTGAATATAGCCAATTTTGTTGGCTATGGCCGCAACGCTTGCCGCCGTACCCGCGGGGAACACAACTGAACCGGGGGTCGCGCCCGCAGTCGTGCCGCCCAGACCAAGCAATGCGCCAGCACCACCGGCCGGCCCCTGTACCGTGCCGCCGGGGCTAAGAAAGCCAGCGCCCAGCGCGGTAATGTCCGCTGCCGTCAGAGTGCCCGCCCGTGCCTTCTCGGCTGCCGCCGCAAGGCCGGGTGTTGGTGTCAAACCCGCCGTTGCAATGGCGCCGGGGTAAGCCTTGACCCCGTTGGACTGGGGCGCATCAAGGATCGCCGCAGCCTCGGCGAAGCTATAGTAATTGTCCCCTGCGACCGGGATACCTGCCGCGCCCTGGTTGCCGGCGCGGTTGCCGAAATTGGCAAAACGGGCAGGGGAGTGGATGGCGGTGGTCGCGAGACTGCCCGCGGGGGCCTGTCCGGGGCCTGTGCCCACCGGCATATTGGCGCCGGTATTGAAGGCGGTCAGACCGGAGAGATCGTTGCTCAGGGCCGCGACCTCGGCGCCGACATAGCTCATCGGCTGATCATGACGGTACGTCGCCTCGGCCTGGAATGCCAACGAACCGATCGTGGTGCTCATGCTCGCGCCAACCAGTTTGATGTCTTCCGGATATTCCAGCCGGAAGTTCGAACTGTTAGCCAGCAGCGCGCCAAAGTTACGCTCAAGATCGACAGCGCCGGTGCGTAAAGTGGTAATGGAATTACAATTGGCCGAGCCGCCTGGGGTGTTGAAATCCACCGATGCGCGTGAACCGAGGGCCGCGCCATTGGCCGAGCCCAGGCCCTGTGCCGCCAGCACCCCGCCCAGGGGCGCTACGGCGTTGCACAGCATCTGCGCCATTTCATAGGCATTGCGCGGAACATTGTCCCCCGGTCGGCCGATGCCGGCGTTAAACGGTATCTGTTCCAGAGGGGTTGCCGCACCGCCACTATCACTCGAAAGCGCGTTTGCGGCACGCGACGCGGTGGAGAAATTGGTAGCCGTCGCAACGGAGTACGCTTTCTCCGGATCGGCCATGCTGGTGGTCAGGATCGGCAGCCGCGAATGATAGTTGATGAAATACAGACCGAACTCGGTGCCGTTGTTCAGCTCTTCCGCGAAATA
>JAUSQH010000292.1 GCA_030652895.1 Alphaproteobacteria bacterium | reverse complement strand
ATCAGCGGGCGCTTGCCGCGATCCCTGTCGCCGCCACAACCGAACAACAGATGCAGTCTGCCCTTGCAAAATGGCCGCACCGCTTCAAGTACCGTTCGCAGCGCTTCCGGCGTGTGGGCATAATCAACCAACACACTGGCGCCGCCCGGCGTTTCTCCGGCCAATTCGAGACGGCCCGGTACGCCCTCCAGATCCGGCAAAGCGCCGAGCACGTCGTCGGGATCCTCGCCGCAGCCAATTACCAGCGCCGCAGCCACCAATACATTCATCGCCTGAAAGCGCCCAATCAGTGGAAGCTCGACTTCCCATTCCCGCGCCCCATAGGCAATCCGCAACCGCTGACCACGCGAATGCGGTTCCGCGTCAAGAATGCGCAAATCACCATAACGCCCGCCCACAGAAATAATCCGGTGCCCGCGTGCCCAACTGAGCGCTTCAGCCTCGCTGTAACTCGCATCCTCTCGATTCAACACCGCAACGCCGCCTGGCGGCAACACTTCACCAAACAGCCGCAATTTTGCATAAGTATAGCTGGCGATGCTGTCGTGATAATCCATATGATCGCGGGTTATATTTGTCAGGGCGGCGGCGCCAAGGCGCACCCCGTCCAGGCGGTACTGCGCAAGGCCATGACTGGACGCTTCTATCGCCACGTGGGAAATACCACTGTCATGCAGACGCCTCAGCGCCGGGCACAGAATTTCCGGTGGCGGCGTCGTATGCACGTATCCAGCGCCTATATTCACATCACCGAGATTTTTTCCGATAACGCCCAGAGTCCCTATGCTGGCTGCACGTCGCCCAAGGCGCGTCCATATTTGCCGGCAGAAATCAGCAACAGATGTTTTTCCGTTCGTGCCCGTAACGGCGACAACATTTTCCGGCTGGGCGCCATAATAACGCGCCACAAGCTGCGCATATTTGCGGCGCGGGTTATCGTCCGTCAGCAGTTGCGCCTTACCGCTGTGCGCATTTCTTCCGCATCTGGCAGCGATATGCGGAGACACCAATAGCGCAACCGCGCCGCGTTCCAGCGCCTCCGCGATATAACTTGCCCCATCGTCCCGAACCCCCGGCAGCGCCGCAAACAAAAAACCCGGCCGTACCTCCCGACTGTCTGCCGTCAGCCCCGTAATCTCCACCAACGTATCGGAAATTTCCGGCATGGTTGAACCGGGTGCTGAACTTATGAGATCGATGAGACGCATGATTTAATTCGCACCTCCAAACGCCGCCAGTTGCGCCCCATCAATGTCTACAGGAATCGGCGCAACGCCCAGCATCGGCGCGATACGACGCACCACGGCGCCAGCGGTAGGCGCCGCTGTCCAGCCCGCAGTCGCGAAATTAAATGTCTCCTTAATGCCTTTAGGCTCATCCAGCATTACGAAAACCAGATAGCGCGGCTGAGACGCCGGAAACATGCCTACAAAGGATGAAATGCGCGCGTTTTTTGTATAGCGTCCGTCCCGCTGCTTATCAGCGGTGCCGGTTTTACCCCCCACTTCATAACCGGGAACATCGGCCTGTTTTCCCGTGCCTTCAGGGGACCCGACAACCATGCGCATGAGATAACGCATCTGTCTGCTGGTTTTTTCCGACACCACTTGCGGGCCACGCTCTGGCGCCGTGCCCTCTGCTGGACGCACCAGCGTTGGGCGCACAAGGTGACCGCCATTGACCACCGACGCCACACCGACCCCGAGTTGTAACGGACTGACCGCCATGCCATGGCCAAACGCAATCGTCATTGTGCTGACTTCGCGCCAGGGATCTGGCCAGCTCGGATCACCCAGTTCCCGCAGTTCAAATTCCGGCCGCCGCATCAGCCCCAGCTTCTCAAGAAAATTCATCTGTCCTTGTCCGCCGACATGCAAAGCCATTTTTGCGGAACCTATGTTGGACGAATAAAGGAATATTTCCCGCACAGACAATGGGCGATGCTTGCCATGATAGTCGCTGATCGAAAACCGGGAAATACGGATTGGATCGGTGGCGTCATACATATCGTCCAGACTGGCGAGTCCCGCATCCAGTGTCATCGCCGTCGTAAACACCTTGAAGGTTGATCCCATTTCATAAGTGCCGAGCGTCACCCGGTTAAACTGCGCTTCGTCCGTGCTCAGCTGTTTGCCGTTGGGATCAAAATCCGGCAGCGAGGCCAACGCCAGCACCTCACCACTGTTTACATCCATAACCAGTCCGGCGGCGCCGATCGCGTGGAACCTGGCGACAGACTTCCTCATCTCGTCGCGCAGCGCATGCTGCACACGCAGATCAAGCGACAATTGCAACGGCGCCCCGCCCTGATTCAAACGTTCGTCCATCGCGCGCTCGATACCCGACAGACCGCGATTGTCGACATCCACATAGCCAACCGCATGGGCCGTGAGATTGTCCTGCGGATAAATCCGGCGCTCATCACTGATGAAGCGAAGCCCCGGAATACCAAGCTCAATTATCGCTTGTTGCTGACGCGGGCTCAGATCATTGTGCAACACGATATACCGTTTACCGCTGATCAGCTGCCTGCTGGCGCGTTTGCTGTCAAGCGTGGGCAGCACCTCCGAGAGACGCCGCACGGCAACGGCATGGTCCGGCACTTCCGTCGTGTCGGCCTCCAAAGAGGCCGTTTTGAGATTGGTCGCAACGACAATACCATTTCGGTCGACGATATCCGCGCGCTCCACCGGGGCCGCCGCCCGCGCGGAAAGCTGCATCATGGACTGATTTTGCCCGAAGGGCAGAGCCAGATCGACGAGCCGCACCCCAATTGCAGAAAATCCAAACAGGAATATGGCGCCCGCCATCATCAGCCTGTTGCGGCCAAGATCAATCGCGCGATTGTTCCGTCCCGAAAGCCAAGGCTGCCCCTCTGTGCCAACCATATCGCTTGGCACATGCACGCGGTGTTTGCGGCGCGGGGGTGTCTCCATCAGCGAATTGCCACCATTGACGCGACCGGTGTTGCAGCAAAAGTTTTATGCTGTGGCTTTACAGCCCCGCCAGAGGGCGCCCCCGCCAACAGTTCGCCAGGTCCGTTCGCCGGGTCCGATGGCTTTGCCGGGATCGCGGCAAAGTTCACCACTTGCATGACTTCGACCGGCGCGAGCTCAAGATGACGGTCGCTTAAACTCTGTAATCTGTCGGGCCGGTTGAGGCTGCTCCATTCGGCCTCCAGAATCTGGATCGCTTCGCGTTCATCAGCGATTTTCGCCTTCAGGCTTAACCCCTGGCGCTCCATGCGGTCGACGGAATATTTTACGTGGTACAAGCCCGCGGAGACGCCAAACAGCAAAACAAACACAAACAAAGTCACGAATCGGAGCATCTAGTTCCCCCCCAAAGCATCTGCAATAGATGCAGGCATTCCTGCGAACATTGCCATCTCACTGACCGGCCAAACGCTGGCAGCGGTGCGTTCCGCCGCCCGTAAATGCGCCGAACGCGCACGTGGATTGGCGCTGATTTCGACAGCGTCTGGTTTGTGCGTGCCGTTCCACAACAATTTGAAGCTGGGGGCGGGCTGCACCGAATCATCCGGCGGCTGATAACGAGAAATACCGCTCCGCAGACCCGAGCGCGACCCTAAAAACTGTTTCACAATCCGATCTTCCAGACTGTGGAATGAAACTACCGCCAGCCTTCCCGAGGGTTTCAAAATTTGCTCCGCCGCATTCAGACCACGGGCAAGTTCGTGCAGTTCGTCATTTACATAAATGCGCAGCGCCTGAAAGGTCCGCGTTGCAGGATGTTTGCCGCTGGCCGCAGCACGCCCGCCCAGCGCGCCCGCGACAATCCGGGCCAATTGCAGGGTGCCGGTTACCGGGACCTCGTCTCTTGCCGCAATGATCGCTTTTGCTATCGCGCGTGAGCGGCGCTCCTCACCATAATAGTAAAAGATTGCCGCCAGCTCCTCTGCTGACAGATTATTCACCGCATCCGCAGCAGACGGCCCGTCACCGCCCATTCGCATATCCAGCGGCCCGTCTTTCTGGAAAGAAAAGCCGCGCGCTGGCTGGTCGATCTGCATGGATGAAACGCCAAGATCAAATGTGACGCCGTCCGCCGCGACAAAGCCTGCTTGTGGCAACATTTCGGCCATATCGCCAAAGCATGCGCGTATCAGATGCAGCCGATCGGGAAACTCCAGCGCCAGAGCTTGCGCCAGGGGGGCTACCGCCGGGTCACGGTCCATCGCCACCACAGTGCAATCAGCCGCCTGCAATAGCAGCCGACTATACCCACCCGCGCCAAATGTACCATCCACGTAAACACCGCCATCGTGCGCGGCCAGCGCTTCGACCACCTGGGGCCCCATTACGGATACATGCGGCCCATCATTGTCTCGCACAGCCCGGTGTTTACGCTGTCTAGTCATGGCCGCCATCCGAATGCATGTTTGTGGCGCCAACAAGGCTGGGGTCTGATATTGGCGCGGCCCGGGTGGCCCAGTCAGAGCGCTCCGCCATGGCCCGCTCGCGCAATTTTATTTTTTCCGCCTCGAACAATACGGGCGACCACAGGCTGAAATAGCTCCCCTGCCCGACAAAGGCGATGTCCTCGTCGATCCGTGCATGGGCTAGGAATTCCGGCGGCAGAACGATACGTCCGTCGCTGTCCGGGATCATTTCGGCCGCCTGGGAACATATCAGTGTGGGATAGGCCTCAACCTCTCCGCCAAACGCGCCGAGTGGATTCTGCTTACCCATGAAGGCCTGCATCTGCTTTGAGGTGGCCGCCTGCAGCCATGGGCCCAGCAGGGAAGGAAAGCACACGAACGAGGTCATCTCTTGTGACATGAGATAGGCGCGATACTGCGAGGGGACGGAGACCCGCCCCTTTTTGTCTACCCGATGTAACGAATAAGACAGAAACCCATTCATGCCGCCGGAACCTCTCAGTGGCGTTAGCCAAATCAAAGTGTGCAGAAGGGTTATTTTTGTGGGGTCAACTCAATTCACAGCTGCAAGAAAGTCAAAATACATGACCTCTTACTCCGCACACAATTCACCTCTACACGCCTCAAAAGGGTGTGTATGGGTATATCTGGATTCCATATGGAGTTCAATGGATAAATGGCGGAAAAATTTCCAATTTTCAGCTTTTTTCTTTTACCTACCTGCGTGTTCTACTTATGTACCACTTCTCCTGCCAGCGCTTAACGTCCCGGCCAAGGACATGGCATGATATATGAATCCCAGAATAATAGTATTAGTTTATGGCCCGACACATCCGCCGGGACTTCACGTGCCACAGACAGAACACGAAGTACCCGGTCAGGCAATGACGACCGTCGAAAATATTTAGAGAAAAATATAGTCCGAATATATATTGTATACTTATTTTTAACGGAAAAACCGATAGCTCAATAATAACTCTATTATTTAATAGTGTATAATTTCACGTTAACTAAATATATACCATAAATTATAACATAAACGCCATGGCCGTGTAACATTCCTATGCTTTAGTACATTCCAGCGTCCTTAGAGGCGGCGCAGATAGCGGTGTATCAGTCTATTGGGGACAGTCAGATGTTGCGTGAAGTGGGTATGTCTAACAATGCTGGGAGCCTAGCGCTGGATGTTGCGCCGTTTCCCAAGGAATTGACTTGCTTACAAGTCTGCGAGTTTTTTTCCAGTAACCCCGACACATTGACCGTCGCGGTTGTTGATGGCGAACGGCCCATTGGCCTGGTGGACAGGGACACATTCCTGTTGCTGTTTTCCAAACAGTTTGGGCATGCCCTGTTTGACAAAAAGCCGATTGCACAGGCCATGGACCCCTGTCCCCTGATTGTCGATAAGGCAATCAGGATTGAACTGGTCGGCGCCCTTATCCTGAACGAAAAGCCCAGCGCACTGTTGAAGGGCTTCATTATCACTGAAGATGAAAGGTATTTTGGCGTTGGAACCGCGCTTGGACTGCTGCGTCACAGTGTAAAGCGCGGCCGCGAACGCGAAAACGAGATCGAAACGGCCCGGCGAGACGCCGTATTGGCCAATGAAACTAAAACCCAATTTCTCGCGAATATGAGCCATGAGTTGCGCACCCCCCTGAACGCCATTATCGGTTTTTCCGAAATCATGTGCGGCGAATTATTCGGACCGATGGAAAATGAATATTACAAAGGTTATGCCAAGGATATTTATTCTAGCGGCGAACAGTTGCTGGGGCTTGTCAATGACATGCTGGACGTTGCACAGATCGAGAGCGGCCAGATGAAGTTACGCGAACAGCATTGCGATATGCACGAACTTATCAATATCTGTTTCACCCAACTTGGTTCAAAAATACAAGGCTCTGGCGTTGCTCTGATTGACCGAACGCCGTCCGCGCTGCCCGAAGTCTATGCAGATGATCGCAAATTGCGGCAGATATTGCTCAATCTATTGTCAAACGCCATCAAGTTCACCCCGCAAGGGGGAATGGTAAGCGTGCATGCCCGTATTACCCAAAAAGGGGAGCTGCGCATCATGGTCATGGATACGGGCATCGGCATAGAACAGAAAGATATTTCACGCGTCCTGCAAACGTTCGGTCAAGTCGAAAACGGTTATCAGCGAAAATTCGACGGCGTCGGGCTTGGCCTGCCTCTTACAAAATCACTGGTTGAACTGCACGGCGGAAAACTGTGGATCAAGAGTGCCGTCGGAAAGGGTACCGTTGTCTGTTTTACTTTGCCGCCGCAGCGCATAAGTTCCCCCGCCATGTTAGCTGCAGCGCGGGCATAGAGCCTGCTTAGCGATAAATTATCAGATGGCCTATAAGCCGGGTTCTGTACCTGCTTGCGCAGGCGATGACCATTCATCTGGGACGCCTGTTACCAGACGCCTCGTGCAACCTACCCGGATGGCGGCCCAAAAACATACCCGCCGCGGCGCGCGCGGCTGCCATCCCTATTTGGTCTTGCTCCCGGCGGGGTTTACCATGCCGCTGCTGTTACCAGCCGCGCGGTGCGCTCTTACCGCACCCTT
>JAUSQH010000290.1 GCA_030652895.1 Alphaproteobacteria bacterium | reverse complement strand
TTGCTGGCGCAGGTCGCGGGATCGACATGAATATGTTTTTTATCCAGATCAAGGCCCCATTCGGCAATTGGCCCTAGCTTGTTTGACAGGCCATAAAACGCCAGAAAGTGATCGGCTTCCAATATGCGATTGCCCTGCTTGCTTTCAACCTCGACCCCGGTCAGCTTGCCCCCATCACCGTGCAGCGATTTGACCGTATACGGCACGACATAATCGATTTCTCCGGATTTGGCCCAGGCGCGCATTTTATCGACATTGGCGTCCGCCGCCCGAAAGCCGTCGCGCCGGTGCACAATGGCGACGCGCGCTGCAATTTCTTTCAGGGACATTACCCAGTCCACCGCGCTGTCGCCGCCGCCGGCAATGACCAGTTTCTTGCCACGGAATTCTTCTCGCTTTTTCACCAGATAATGCACATTGCCCGACGCTTCATAGATATCGAGTTTCTCGACTGGCGGGCGGTTTGGCCCAAACGCGCCAACCCCTGCCGCGATGATAATCGCCTTGGCGTTAACGACGCTGTTTTTGCTGGTGGTCAGCCGCCAGTAGGCGCTGCCGCCCTCCGGCAATTTTTCAAGCGTCATGACCTGCTGGTCGAGCAGATAGACGGGATCGAATGGCGCACCCTGTTTTTCGAGATTGGCGATTAATTGCTGCGCTTCAATCGACGGAAAGCCGGGAATATCATATACCGGCTTTTCCGGATACAGCGCCGTGACCTGGCCGCCGGTCATCTCCAGCGAGTCGATCAGTACGGTGCGCATATTCAGCATTCCGGCGGCGAATATGCCAAACAGGCCAACGGGGCCGGCGCCAATAATGGCAATGTCAGTGGTCAGGGTAGTGCCAGGTGTCGTAGACATATAAATTCCATGCTCGCAATTGAATATCGGTCGCACAACATCGGCCATGCGGGCCAGCAAATCAAGTAGAAGCGCACATAGGCATATGGCGGAATATCAGAAAAATGGGTTGGTCAACGAGCGCAGCTTTGCCCTGCCGGACCTGGCGGCGACCGCGGCCCTGTCTGCCCGGCTTGGGCCGCTGTTGCGGGCGGGCGACGTGGTGGCGCTTTACGGCGGGCTGGGCGCGGGCAAGACAGCGTTTGCCCGTGGGCTGATACAGGCCCTGCAAGCGCCGCTGGGGAGCGTGGAAGAAGTGCCAAGCCCCACATTTTCGCTGGTGCAGCATTATCAGATTGGCCCGCTTGGCCTGTGGCATTTCGATCTGTACCGTCTTACGACGCCGGAAGAGACCTGGGAACTGGGGCTCGAAGAAGCCTTTGCCGAAGGCGTCAGCCTGATTGAGTGGCCGGAACGGCTGGGGCCGTTGCTGCCTGCGGACCGGCTTGAAATTTATCTTGATATCCCCCCAGATGCAGGCTTTGAGGACACAAGGCGCGAGGCGCGCCTTGTGGGACATGGCAGATGGTCAACACGGATGGAAAATGTCTGAGCGCGAACGCGAAATAATGGATTTTCTGGACCGCGCCGGATGGGGCGGCGCTGTGCGCACCCCGCTGGCCGATGATGCGGGTTATCGCAGCTATCAGCGCCTGACCGGGGCAAAGGCGAAAGCCATGCTGATGAACGCCCCGCCCGCCGGTGACCAACTGCGATCGCCCCAGGCCGCAGCCTATAATCAGATAGCGCATCTGGCGACCGATTGCCGTCCGTTCGTTGCCGTCGCGGCCTATCTGCGCGGTCTGGGGCTGAGTGCGCCGCAGGTGCTGGCTGCAGATTTACCCCGCGGGTTGCTGCTGCTGGAAGATTTTGGCGACGATCTGTTTGCGAACACTATTCCGGCGGGAGCCAATGAAGCGCAACTTTATGGCGCGGCCATAGATACGTTGCTGGCCCTGCATGCAGCTCCGGCCCCGGACCGGTTGCCGGTCGAGGATAGTGATGAGTATGTGCTGAGCAGTTATGATCCGGCCGCGCTCGAAGCCGAGGTTATGTTATTGAGTGAATGGTATGCGCCGCTGGTGAACGGCCGTACACTGACGGGTGCTGCGCGCGATGCCTATCTCGCACATTGGCGAAACTATTTTGAGCAATTGCACCCCCGGCGTCCGGTGCTTGTGTTGCGAGATTATCATGCGCAGAATTTGTTCTGGCTGCCGCAGCGCTCCGGCGCCGCGCGGGTCGGCCTGATTGATTTTCAGGACGGCCTGTTGGGCAGCCCTGCCTATGATCTGGTGTCGTTGCTGGAAGATGCACGGCGCGATGTGTCTCCTCAACTTGCCGCACAAATGCTGGATCGCTATTGCGCCAAGGCTACGGCGGCGGACAGCACGTTTGATGAAACCGTATTTCGCACGGCCTTCGCGGTTGCGGGGGCGCAACGCAATTGCAAAATTCTGGGAATTTTCGCCCGGCTGGCCAAACGCGACAACAAACCGGCCTATCTGCAACTCATTCCCCGGGTGCGCGCCTATCTGCGCCAGGATTTACAACATCGCGACTTCGCCCCCCTTAAGGCATGGTTCGCGGAGCATGTGCCGCTGTCGGATTAAGCAGGCCCGTTCAACGCCATATCCAGTAATTGCACCCAATGCAAAGTGGGGGTTTGTGTGACGCCCGCAATCTGCACCTGACAGCCAATATTGCCGGTGGCGATAAAATCCGGCTGTAGCTCAACCAGATTCTCCGACTTGCGTATGGCCAACCGTTCGCTCATTTCCGGCTGCAACAGAGTATAGCTGCCCGCCGCCCCACAGCACAGATGCGCATCACGCGGGATCAGCACTTCAAAGCCTGCTTTTTGCAACAGGCGTTCCGCCTTGCCGCTCAGCTTTTGCCCGTGTTGCAGGG
>JAUSQH010000273.1 GCA_030652895.1 Alphaproteobacteria bacterium | reverse complement strand
AGCCAGACACCCCGGCCAGCATAGCGGTAACCGACACCCATCGGGATCAGCCGAACGTGGGTTGCGCCACGCGGCGAAGTGTAAAGCGCCGCCGTAATAATCTCGCCAACGACACTTACGGCGATGGGGCAGAGCGGATATTGACGGCCGTTCTCGCAGACAAAGACGATCTCGGAGCAGCCACCTCGGCCGGACGTCATCAACCCCAAGTCGGCGGCTGCAGCCGAACTGGCATTCATCGCTGCCGCGGTGCCAAGGAAGGCAATCATCGTCATAAATCTTGCAAGTCCTGCGCGCATGGCGACCCCCAAGCTGATCAATCGCCGCAGAAGAGCAAGAATCCTCCATAAGGTCAATTGCATCCTGGACGATTCACCCGGTTTGCAGCCATCGGTGCGGCCAAAAGGGAGGCTGGCCGGATCTGGAAGCGAGGCGATCCTGGTCTCAGTGCCGGATTGGGTTCGTTCTGCCGATTTGGCCGTCGCGCACCTTAAACGAGATGGTTAACAAAAGATCAACTTAAGAGGGCGTTGACATGTCAAACGCCCTAACTCCTTGGCCAAACTGAAGTTTGCTTCGAGTTGCCATTCTGCGCCCGGCAGCGGTGTTGGAAAATCCTATTCTTTCGTGACGTAAGCAATTCGATCCGTTCGCCGTCCTCTCGTCATCCATTCGACGGACTTCCTGAGCCCGGCCATCGCGTCGCTCTTTCCTCGTCGCCTTCAACTCCACCGCGCCGTGGGCATGCTGAACAGCGGCTGCCGGAACGGTCACATAACTGATCGCAATCAGTGTTAGCACAAACACTACCCAACCCAACTCAACTTCGATTCCATTATGATGTCCTGACCACTGTCATTCAATCGCAACCGGTGGTCGAAAGCAATGGCAGACGTGCGCAAGCCGCCAGTAAGAGGCGAAAAGAAAGTTCAACGCCGCCCCAAGCATATGGTCAAGCAAACGCGATCCTCGATGCAGAGACCGTCACACACGCCGGTCCGAAAATTTCCGAAGTCCTTAGCACGTTCAGCTTCGCCGGTGAGCATTACATCCGCGCCTGAGTAGCGTGAGCCGGTGCGGACATACGATGCTCGCAGCGATGAATATCCGTCGCCGGTTGATTGTTGCCGGCGTCGATGTCGTGCTCGGAGTCATTGGCTTCGCATATCGGCAAAAAGGGAATGGCTTCACCGCAATCTCGGAGTTGCGCGCAGGTGAAATTGGAGCTTTGACAAGCTTAAAATCGTATGGCGACGGGATCAAATGAGCCGCTCGGGTACGAAGATGTCGTTGACGTCGTCGATGTCGTCGAAGTCGTTGTGCCCGTGGGCTTCGGATCGGATGTCGGTCTTGTCAGAATCTTCGGCAAAAACGGTCGGCCAATATCGAATCCGCCGCCGCTGATAGCGCTGAGTTCGTCGATGCTCAATTGGCGGGTTGGCTTGGTCATGGCTTCTCTCCATACATTCGGACCAAGGTGACGGTTTAGTTCTGAGGATAGGTTAGCCGCCAATCGTTTCCTCATAATTTCGTCAGCCAGGGAAATGGTTTCACCGCAGCAGAGGATCGTTTTGTCGGGTCGGCAGCGATGAAGCCGGTTCACGAGATTGAGAACCCCGGGTGGATTACCTCGTCGCAGCAAGGGACCGCAGCCGGTCGTCGGTGTGTCCAAAGGGGCTGGCGGCGCCGAAACTTGAGGAAGGGCGAACCAGATGCTTTGACCGTCTCGTTCAATGAGGTCTCCGGGACGGCGAACGACTGATGGCGCGGCGGGCCCTGCAAAGGCCTGCCAGGCACTCGGTTCGGTTTCGAGCAGACGCATGCTGGCATCGCAAATTGCAAATCTTCAAAGATCCTAACAAATCACGAAGTGGGGACTGTGCCGAACCGACACGGTTATTCTGATGAGGCGAATAGCGGAACTTCGGCAGGGATGCGTTTAGTCAGCGGGCAGACGGCCGAGATCATCTGTGCTAACGTTTCACTATGAAAGACCCTTCAAAATCATCAGGGAATCCCACGGAAGATGTCCTGTCTACGATACAAGAGGTGATTGACGCGCCTCGCTTGCCCTTTCCCGCCAGAAACGTGCCTCGCGCCGCAGAACCCGAGGGCATAGAGGCTCGAGTAGCAAAGCTGGAGGCCGGGATCGATTATGTTCATCGCAGCATTGTGGAGATAAAAACCGAGCTGCAAATCATGAGAGGCAACGCGCGATCGGACTTTCGACTAATTTTTGCGGCCTTGATCGCAGTCGCGCTCGGATTGGCGGGGCTTTTGGCAAAAGGATTTCGTTGGCTTTAGGAATCCCTAATCCACCCACTCGCATTCCTCGCTGGGAGCCGGTTGCTTCAGTACAAGCCGGCCATCGATCTCGTTCATAGTGCATCCGCTGTTCGCTCATGGCAATTCGCTACTCGTCGCAACTGTTGCACATACGCTACAAATCAATCGAGCGAATACTCCGTTGGAACTGAGAAGAAATTTGCGGCCGCAATTCTCATCAACGTGCTCGCGTGTTTTTGATCCAGCCGCCCTCGCGGTGCAGGTTCCAGGGCGTCGTTAAAAGGACGCTCGAGCCGCGAGCGGGACTATGATCAATATGCAGTTTGGCCTATGTTGAGTGCAGGATCAGAAGTTTTTTTGCAGCGACCGGCATGCTCATAGCCATACTCTTTTGCCTAGGCCTGACCCTCTCGGCCGCAAACGCGGGGGCGTCACCGCCCGACGAAAAGGCGCAGCCTCGGTCGTTACTTTCGACGATAGGACCGCCGGTCTTGCGTGAAGCAGAAAATGCGACTTTCGACTCCAACTCCTTGGGAACGGGAGGTTCGTCCCGAATATTGACAAGGGCGGATTCCAGTTCGACCAATCAAAAAATCCGCAGGTTTGATCAAAACTGCAAAGTACTTGAAAATGCCGCTGCTGCTCATGATGTTCCGTTGGACTTTTTCTTCCGATTGATCAAACAAGAGAGCAATTTCGACCCCAATTCAGTAAGCCACAAAGGGGCGCAGGGTATCGCGCAATTCATGCCCGGGACGGCACGCTGGCGCGGTCTGGCGGATCCGTTTGAGCCGGTTCAGGCGTTATATGAATCCGCGCGTTGGCTCCGGGAGCTGCGCGAGCAATTCGGCAATCTTGGATTGGCAGCGGCAGCCTATAACGCCGGACCACGGCGTGTGCAGGACTGGCTTGCTGGGCGAGGCGGCCTACCTGAGGAAACGCGGGCCTACGTCCGTATCGTCACCGGCAGATCCGCAGAAGAATGGTCGCGCGGGCCGGTCGAGGATCGGGTCGATCCACATGGGAGTGTGCTTTGCAATGCATCGGCCAACCGCACGTCATCTGAACCTCGCATCGTCAAGGCTGTTGAGCCTCGGAGCACCAAATCTGCGGAAAAGACCGGTTGGGGACCGTGGGGCCTTCAGCTCACGGGTAACTGGTCAGAGACCAAAGCGTTGTCTGACTTCCAGCTTCTTCAAAAGCGATTCTCGTCCGTGCTGGGAGACCGGGCACCGATGATCCTAAAAAGCAGAATGGCAGGTCGCGGGTCAGCGCCCTGGTATCTGATCCGAGTCGCCGAATCCACGCGTGATCGCGCCAACCAGCTTTGCGCGCGGCTCGAGTCAATCGGCGGCAGTTGTCTTGTCTATAAAAACTAGCGAAACGCGTTCAAAACACCTGTTCGCTAGTTCAATTCGCTCATGGCAATTTCTACATTCTTCGCGACTGTTGCCAAGTCAGAAGCGTTTCGTAGAACCGATCGGAGGCAAATATTAGGACCCACCAATTAAGAAACTCGGAATTGCATGTCCACCCCGATCTATGTCTGCCTCCGGCGAAAGTCGAGCCCTTGATTGGATTACGCCTTGACTACTCTTAGGCTCGCTCGACGGCTCTCGGGTGATAGCGAGGGCCATGGCAATTTCTCAAAGGCAACGCCTGCGTGGCTGGCTTCGCGCCAGATTATTTTGCAGCGGTGGATGGTTCGGAAATTATCGAGGCTGAATTCCAAAGTCTCGGGCAATTCCTCAGTCGGAAAAGCAAGCTCGATGCAGACACCCAATCCGGTAAAGTTGAGCACTGTGCAATCGAGCGCAGTTTCTCCACGAAGGAAGACCTTCCCGGGATGACGAATCTTTGTTCGTTGGAGTCGCCGTTTTTCCATTCAGGTTCTCTGCAGCTGCAGGTTAGAGTGGGTGAAATTTGCGCCGGAATTGCCGGCGCTTTCGTTAACTGACATCTAGTTTGACGCGATAGCGTTTCGGCTCCTCTAGTGAAATCGACACGATTTTATCTATCGGGACAATCCGGCTCATGCGCGATGGGCGCCGCCAGGCGGCATGCGCGTGGCGTTCCCGGCGGTTGAAGATCGAGAAACGCATCGCACGCCCTCGGATAGATCCAAAGTAACTCTTAAGCCTGGAGGCGTTTGCGAGTGTGTCCTTTCAAGTTGACGCGTGTCATGGGCGCGGCCCTGCTTCCCGCGCTCGTTCATGGGGGGAGCCTTGACGGTCGGTCCAGCGTGACGACTCTCAAACTTATGGGCGGCCCATTGGTAATGTCGTTCGTCGTTCCGACGCCAATGAACGCTCCGGGGAGGCTTGTTTGTGGGATGCGTATGCCGGCGCTTTGCGTTAAAGTATCGAATCGAGGCTTAAAGCTGAGGGGGAGTGGCTATGGGAGATATCAGCGTAGGGCGGCCGAGCTCAAATAAGGTAGTCCCCGAACCCGAGTTGAAACCTGGCTGCCGGGTTCAGTTGACCCGCTTGGGGACTGAGCGCTGTCCGAAACTGGGAATTCGAGCCGGAACAATTCTCAACAAGGCCCGTAACGCCAATGGCTTTCGTGTTCAATTTGATGGCGCGAGATATCCCCAGAGTCTACACCGCAGCTACATCATGCCGGTCGACCAGAATGGATCGCCTCGGGCACAGTGAGGTGTAGATGGCAATCTTCATTGCAATCGTTCAAGGCGACGGCGATTCAGGATACACGGCCTCCTTCCCGGATTTTCCAGCGTGTTGGGTACGCGCGTCGACCCTCGACAAGGTCATCGCCAGCGTGCGGGTGTCACTCTTGGCGCACATCCAAAACCTGCTTGAGGTCAACCAAGCCATCTGTACCCCGACCGTTGTCGACGAGATCCCACGGGGTGATGCATTGCTTCTCGCTGCGGTTGAGGTGCCTGATGACATTGGAATCGTGCATATCGATTTCGCCATTCCGGCTCTCTCGCTAGCCCGGATCGATTCCTTTGCCCAACGTCTCGGGCTGACCCGCGCGGCGCTGTTCGGCGAGGCAGTCAGGCGGTGGGAAGTGCAGGTGACCGAATTCTCCGAAGAAAGGGGTGGGATGTCAGATGGTCCGGCGTTGTCTGAGTTCGGTAATCCGATGGAATTGAAAGTCGAGACATTGGTATCGTGCGTTGCAATCGAGCCCGCAATCGAGAACAACGAGGCTAGGGAACCCGCCATCCAAGCAAATACCGATGACATCGCGGCAGAGCTCGCGCGCCTATTGGAGGGGCGCTCAGAACCGGAGACGACTGACGGCGAGGTGAAAGATGGACGGGAGCGCGTAATTCGAGAAACAGGTTAATCCAGGCGACGAAGCGATGCTAACTTTGAGGATGTTCCTGGTCGAGCCGATAACAGCCCTCGGCCACGTCGCCCGCGACAGCGCCTCTCTTCCTGCGAGCGATAGCGAAGCGCTTGCAAATACAAAACTCAAAGATCCCTAACAAATCACGAAACGAGATTTAGTGCCAACCGATCCGGTTCACGCAGGACCGTGCTTGCCGGGGTAAACGAGCACAGTTGATCGAGCGAGAACGTGCTGATTTTGCCAGTGAGTTTGGCCGTTTCCTTCGGCCCATCACTATCGTCCCTGTCGTCACCCCTGAGGACCCGGGACGCTCCTGTCGGCAATGACGACTAGGCAGTCGATCCACACTGCGTGCGGTCGATGACAGCGATCGATAAAATTAGGCGATAATTCGAGGGCTGCGCATGACGTAGCTATTCATAACCCCCGATTACAACGCCCCCGTTCATTTTGGCATTGCCACTTTTTCCGGGAGGCGAGTTTGACCGCAGTTGCTTCGGTAAAGCCCACAGGCGATCCCTATGTCGATGGCGTCCTCAGTGGAGTGAAATGGGGCGTCACATCCCTTACCTACAGTTTTCCGACTGACCCGTCCTTTTACAGCTATACTGGCGAATCCTCGACGAATTTCGAGGCGTTCACGACCGTGCAGCAAACCGCGGTGCGTGACGTCCTGGAAAATTATTCCGCGGTCTCCAACCTGACC
>JAUSQH010000264.1 GCA_030652895.1 Alphaproteobacteria bacterium | reverse complement strand
CGAACGTGGTGGCCGTGCCGAAATCGATGATGATCAGGTTGCCGGGATAGGCGCTATGGGCGGCGATCGCATTTACCAGCCGGTCGGCACCTGCCTGTTCCGGACGGGTGATGTTGACTTTCAGGCCGATATCGACACCGTCCTCTCCCACCACAAGCGGTTCGCCGTTAAAATATTTGCGGCACAAAGTACGGATATCGAACAGGGCCTGCGGCACGACGGTGGAAATAATCGTCCCATCAATCTGCTCGGGCGTAATGCCTTTGAGCTGCATCAACTGGCTGAGCCAGACCATGTATTCGTCAGCGGTGCGGTTGTCACTGGTGGCGCTGCGCCACTCACCCAATATCTCAATGCCCTGCAGCACGGCGAATACCGTATTGGTGTTTCCAACATCGATGGCTAACAGCATACACATAACTCAATTTTGGGGGAAAAACACATCCCCGGCCGAAATCAGGCGCACAGTCCCGTCTGCAAGGGTTAATACCAGCGCGCCACTATCATCCAGTGCGCTGAATATCCCGGGAAGGGTCTCTTTGTCGAGTCGCACCTCAATTGCTTCGCCCATCCGGGCCGCCCGGGCCAGCCAGGCGGCTTTTACAGGGGAAAAACCTTCTTTTCGCCAACGGGTTAACCATTCTGCGAACCGGGACGCCAGAACTTCCAGCGCCGCATGGGGAACCGGCGCCTCCGCGCCCGCCGCGCGCAGACTGGTGACAGGCTGGGGCACCCCCTCCGGATGCCGGGCCAGATTTATCCCGATCCCGATGGATAGCCAGGCCATGGCGCCCCCGCTATCGGTCACCGATTCCAGCAAAATACCTGCAACCTTGCGCCCATCCAGAAGCACGTCATTGGGCCATTTATGACGGACCCGCAACGGGTCTGCAAGAAACTGATCCAGGGTTTCCCCCACGCAGAGCGCCGCCAAGAAGGATAGTTTCGCCGCCTCGGGAGCAGAAACGTCCGGTGTCATGAGCAAAGTGCACAGAAGATTACCGGCCCCCGATTCCCACGCGCGGCTGCGCCGTCCCCGGCCTTTGGTTTGGCTGTTCGCGACGATCCAGAGCGGCCCGGAAACGCCCGCCACCGCCTGCCGGCGGGCCTCATCCATCGTGCTGTCGATAGTATCGAAACTAAGGAGACCATACCCCTGTGGCATGCGTGGCGGCATGCGTCGCAACCGCTAATTAAACAGCGAAGAGGCGGCCCTGGCGGCGCTCGTCAGAACCGGCATGGGATAGGCGAAGAAAAGCAGGCTGAACAGGCTTGATCCTGCAACAATAATCCGCAACGGACCATTCATGGGCCACTCCTGGACCTTGGCCGGTTCATCAAAATACATGATCTTGATGATGCGCAGATAATAATAGGCGCCAATCACACTGGCCAGCACCCCGATAATCGCCAGCGCATACAAACCGGCATGCACTGCCGCCAGGAACACATAAAATTTGGCGAAGAACCCCGCCAGCGGTGGAATCCCCGCCAGCGAGAACATCAGCAGCGCCAGCGCCAGCGCCATCATCGGGTTGGTTCGGCCAAGGCCCGCCAGATCGCTGATCCCCTCCAATTGCCCGACTTTGTCGCGCATCGCCATGATACAACCGAAAACACCAAAGTTCATGGCGACATAGATCGCCATATAAATCAGCACGCCCTGTACGCCTTCTTCAGTACCGGCGGCAAGTCCGACCAGCGCAAAGCCCATATGACCGATGGAGCTGTACGCCATCAGCCGTTTGATATTGGTCTGCCCGATCGCGGCGATGGCCCCCAACGCCATGGAAGCGATGGAAATAAACACAATGATCTGTTGCCACTGGCCGCTCATTCCCAGCAGAGGTTGCGCCATAACCCGCACGAACAGCGCCATGGCGGCCACTTTGGGAGCGGACGCCAGCAGCGCGGTAACCGGCGTCGGCGCGCCTTCATAGACATCGGGTGTCCACATATGAAACGGCACGGCGGAAATCTTGAACGCCAGGCCCGCTGTCAGGAACACCAGACCGAAGATCAGCCCCAGCCCCGGCTGCCCATGCGCTTCACCGAAGAAGGCCGCTAGTTTGACAAAGTTGACCGTACCGGTGAAACCGTAGATCAGTGACGCGCCATACAGCAGCATGCCCGACGCCAGCGCGCCCAGCACAAAATATTTCAGGCCCGCCTCGGTTGCCCGTTGCGAATCCCGCTTGAACGCCGCCAGCACATACAGCGCCAGACTTTGCAATTCCAGCCCCATATAAAGCGAAATCAGATCACCCGCCGACACCATCATCATCATGCCGAGGGTCGCCAGCAGCACAAGAACGGGAAACTCGAAGCGATCCATATTTTCGCGTTTCAGATAGCCCTGCGCCATGATCAGCATAACGCCCGAACCCAGCAGGATCAGAATTTTGGCATAACGCGCAAAACTATCCGTCACGAAACCGCCGGCAAATGTCTCAACCCGCGCGCCACCCTGTAACAGCACCAGCGCCGCCGTCAACAACAACACCAGCAAGGCGCCTTGCGTCACCACCCGCGATTGAGGCTGCCCACGGAATACCCCAAGCATCAGCAACGCCATGGCGCCCACCGCCATCAGAATTTCCGGCAGGGCGGGAAGCAAACTCGGGGACACGAAAGCGCTTGGGGTCATCTCCGGAGTATTCCTAAATTAGTGCGTAACATGTGCAATGGCGTCCACAGTACCTATGCCATAGCTGGCAAGTGATGCTTGATAATGCCCGACCAGATTTTCAACAGTCACGGCGGTGGCATCCAGCAGTGGCATGGGATAAATGCCAAACCACAGGGTCGCGACAATAAGCGGGGCGAACACCGCTATCTCACGCCGGTTCATATCAAGGATATCTTTCAGATTATCCTTGGTCAGTTCCCCGAACACCACCCGGCGGTATAGCCACAGTGAATAAGCCGCCGCCAGCACAACCCCCGTCGCCGCCACAAACGCAACCCAGGTGCTGACCTGATAGACACCGACCAGAATCAGGAATTCGCCGACAAAACCGCTGGTTCCAGGCAGGCCGATGGTCGCCATGGTGAACAGCATGAAAGTAAAGGCGTAGACCGGCATGCGTTCCACCAGCCCGCCATAAGCGTCGATGTCGCGCGTATGAATACGGTCATAGATCACGCCGACACACAGGAACAGCGCGCCGGACACCAGGCCGTGGCTGATCATCTGTATAATGCTGCCCTGCACGCCCTGCTGGTTCATGGTGAACATGCCAATGGTCACAAAGCCCATATGCGCAACCGAGCTATAGGCGATGAGCTTCTTCATATCCTGTTGCACCAGCGCCACCAGCGACGTGTAGACAATGGCGACAAGGCTGAGGCCAAATATCATGGGTGTGAACATATCCGAGGCCACCGGGAACATGGGCAGCGAGAAACGCAAAAACCCGTATCCGCCCATTTTCAGCAGAATACCCGCCAGAATAACGGAGCCCGCCGTCGGTGCCTCGACATGGGCATCCGGCAGCCAGGTATGCACCGGCCACATCGGCACCTTCACTGCAAACGACGCAAAGAACGCCAGCCATAGCCATGTCTGCATACCGGGATCAAAACGGAACGCCATCAGTGCGGGTATGTCAGTCGTACCCGCTGCCCAATACATGGCCATGATCGCCAGCAGCATCAGCACCGAGCCAGCCAGCGTATACAGGAAGAACTTGAACGACGCATAGACGCGGCGCTTGCCCCCCCACACGCCGATGATCAGGAACATCGGGATGAGGACGCCCTCGAAGAAGATGTAGAACAGCGCCAGGTCGAGCGCGCAGAACATGCCGACCATGAAGGTCTCGAGCACGAGGAACGCGATCATGTATTCCCTGACGCGGACCTTGATCGATTCCCAGCTCGCCAGGATGCAGATCGGCGTCAGCAGGGTCGACAGCAGCACGAAGAACAGCGAGATGCCGTCGATGCCGACGTGATAGCCGATGTTCAGCGCCGGCACCCAGGCGACCTTCTCCTCGAACTGGAACCCCGCCTTCGTCGGGTCGAAGCGGATCCAGAGAAGAAGCGAGATCAGGAAGGTCGCCAGCGTC
>JAUSQH010000259.1 GCA_030652895.1 Alphaproteobacteria bacterium | reverse complement strand
TGAAAGCATCTAAGCGGGAAGCCTCCCTCGAAACTAGAATTCCCTGAGAGTCGTGGAAGACCACCACGTTGATAGGCCGGGTGTGGAAGCGCAGCAATGTGTGAAGCTTACCGGTACTAATAGCTCGATAGGCTTGACCATCTTCTGTATTGCGCAAGCAATGCAGAGCTTATGCACAGTGATCAAACCGGATTATCTGCAGACGGATAAGTATCTGTATGCCGTACTGCGAGGTCTGATTTATGTGTTGTCTGTATTAACAGTGTGTGCACTGGTTCTTGAACGTTGCTTGTTTGTGATGTGGCTGGATATCCATTCAGGGTATTTTCTGCGTCACAGAACATATCCGCCTTTCGCCGGCCTGGTGGCCATAGCGAGGAGACATCACCCGATCCCATTTCGAACTCGGCCGTTAAACTCCTCTGCGCCGATGGTACTCTGTCTCAAGGCATGGGAGAGTAGGTCGCTGCCAGGCCTGCGAAGGGCGGAATTGTTCTGAACAGGGATGGCGATTTTACTATCATTGTCGTTATGCGGTTCAGGAAAGCAAAAACAACCCACTTACATGATGTCGTGCATGCACTGATATAGAACGCATGCGCGTATTCGGTCTTTATCCGTTTACGGATATTTGACGCCTTCTCCGTGTCACCCCGGATTTATTCCGGGTCCAGGGGCCTCACTCAGAAGCCTTTATCTGGAGTTCGCAACGCATGCGGGGCGACAGGCAGAAGCGGCTCACATGACTTTATCGCGGGGTGGAGCAGTCCGGTAGCTCGCCAGGCTCATAACCTGGAGGTCGTTGGTTCAAATCCAACCCCCGCAACCAAAACTTATGCCGTCAACTCAATAGGTTGACGGCATTTTTGATTCTGGTCACTGTCTCAATTCGGTTGTGGTGATCTGCGTGACTGATCCGAGACCATTTTTAGGACCGCTGGGAGTTAGAGTTTTCCAGTTTTTCTGCACGATGGTGCAGCCAGCCCGCCATCGTGATTTTGCAATGTGATCGGGGTTTTATGCCCGATGGCCCCATGTGGCCTTTCCTCATTGTAGTATCTTCGCCATTCCTCCATCTTTGTACGGGCGTGGTCATGGGTATGAGCCAGAGGGCGTTCAGATACTCTGCGTGGAAGTGGGGCCATTGAAGACTCTAATGAACGCATTGTCGATTGGTTTGCGGCGCCTGTTGAAGCCCTATATGAATTTGAAGGCGCTCTCGAAACAGTTGATTTCCGTATATAATGTATAACTTGTCCTGCCCCGGTTAATAATCCGGCGTCTGCTCGAAACTTGCCGGGGCCGAGTCAATTACACGCACGCCGCTGCTGTCAATTTCCATCACTGCCAATCCACGATCAGACAGCCCGTCCGGGAGCAGCCGGAAGACGCCCTGAATACCGGAAAAACCGCTGGGAATAGTAAGCGCGTCTGTTGAAAAACGCGTTACTGGGTCGCGGTTTTGCGCGGTGAGCACAGCGGCCAGCGCGACCGCGTCATACCCCAGGCCAATTACGGGCGTCGGGGTAACTCCGAACAGGGATTTCATGCGTGTTGCAAAGGTGCCACCGCCCGTCTGCAGGGACGCAGGGAACCACCCCCCCGTAAGCGCGGCCTCGGTATGAATAGTTGGCTCGTACCATAATCCGGTGCCCAGATAGCGCACCTTTTTCGGGTCGATCTCGTAATAGGTAAGCAAAGGGGCGAGCGCGCGCAGACTGGCGCCACCCTCCGCGATGAGCACGGCGTCGAAATCAACCTCACCCAGGGTGTCTTTGGTTTTCAGTTCCGCCAGCGCCTGGCGTGCGAAGACGTCGCTGCTCTGTTCAAGGCGGCCAACTTCTTCCTTCAACTTTTGTTTGCGCGCATCATAATCCGCAAGCTCTCGAACGGGCGCATGCATGGACTGGCTGTTGGGCACGTAATAGACCAATTTTTCCATCACGCCGTCGCTCGCAGGGAACATCTGTTTGTAGGCGTCGGCCACACGCTCGCCATACGCGGTGCGCGGCACCAGTGCGGCGATGCGCGTAAGGCCCTGGCTTCTGGCAAATGACAGTATCCGCGTCACTTCCTGTTCAGGTAAAAAGCTCAGCAGAAAAACCCCGTTCCCCGCCACACGCCGGTCCGTGGAAAATGCGATCATGTTGCGGCCTGCTGCGCGTGTGATATTTGCGGCGGCGGCGACTTCTTCCGCAAACACAGGACCCAGAATTATGTCGGCACCGGCGGTGAGCACCTCTTGCGCAGCATGCGCAGCGCCAGCGGCGGTTCCCTGCGTGTCGCGCGGTAACAGCACCAGGCGTGGATCGGCAAAATCGAACAGCGCCAGCTGGGCGGCCTGTAACAATTCCTTGCCCGTCTGCGCGCGCGGGCCACTCAGGGGCAACAGCACTCCGATGCGCACTATTTCTGTTCCCATTGGGGGGTAGGCGGCCGAAGGCGGCGGAGTTGAGGGCAAGCTATCGGTTGGTGCTAATGTCCCATCCCACAATGTGCTGGAGGGCGCCTGGGTTACAGGCCCCCCTCCGGAGGACGATTGTGTTTGTGTTGATGGTGGCGCGCTGGCGCAGCCTGCCGTTACCAGGCATAAAAGCAGGACGCCTGCGCGGGAAAATCTGCTAGCGTGGCGCAATCGATCATACCGCAACCTACGGAACCCGGCTAGAAACCGTGCCATCACACTCAAAAACAAAGTCCACGCTCCCTGAAAATGCACATGTCTCACCAGGCCATAGCCCTTTGGCGAAGGCTGGGCAGCTGATCAGTACTAACCGGGGCGCGCGTGTAAGTAAACCGCTTGCGCCAGGGCTGTATCTGGTGGCGACGCCTATCGGCAATCTTGGCGATTTTTCACAGCGCGCCGTGCACACGCTGGCGTCATGCGACGTCATCGCCTGTGAAGATAGCCGGACGACAGGCCGTCTGCTGCAACAATATGGACTGAAAACACCGCGCATCGCCTATCATGAACACAGTGCGCCTGGCGTGCGCGAAGCAATCTTGCAGCGGCTTGCCGAAGGCCAGCGGGTGGCGCTGGTGAGTGACGCGGGAACGCCGCTGATATCTGACCCCGGTTTCAAACTGGTGCGCGAAGCGATTGCACAGAACAGCTATGTGAGCGCCTTGCCAGGGCCGTCGGCGCCGCTGATGGCCCTTATCCTGTCGGGGCTGCCCAGTGACCGGTTTTTCTTTCAAGGATTTTTGCCGCCAAAGGGCGCGGCGCGGCGCGCCTTGCTGGCGAGTCTTGCTGGAATTGACGCAACTCTGATATTTTTTGAAAGCGCCCGGCGGTTGCCGCAATGCCTGGCGGATATGGCGCAAATGCTGGGGGACCGGCAAGCCGCCGTGGCGCGGGAATTGACCAAACTGTTTGAAGAGGTGCGGCGCGATAGTTTGCCGGTTTTGCGTGATCACTACGCCGAAGCAGGTCCACCCAAGGGGGAAGTCGTCATCGTGGTGGGAGCACCCCTAAACGACAGTCCAGATCAACCAGGCCATGAGGACGCACTGGATAATCGTTTGCGCGACGCACTGACCCGGTACCGGTTAAAAGAAGCGGTCGCCCAGGTGGCGGCGGCCACCGGTTTGCCCCGCAAACAGGTCTATGCCCGCGCCCTGGCGCTGACCGGAAAAATAGAAACGTGAACCCGCCGCCTGATATACGGCGCAGCCGCGCCTATATGCGGGGCCTGAGCGCGGAGTTTCGTAGCGTGCTGTTTTTAAGACTAAAGGGCTATCGCATTCTGGCGCGCCGGTATCGCGGACCTGCGGGGGAAATCGACATTATTGCCCGCCGGGGGCATCTGATCGCGGCCATCGAGGTCAAGGCCCGCGCCGGACTGACCGAGGCCCTCGAAGCAGTCACACCGCGTCAACAACGGCGTATCACCCGCACCCTGTTGTATTTTCAGTCGCAGCACCCGCGTTTGGCCAACTTTGACTATCGTTTTGATCTAATGTGGGTGGGGCCCCGGCGGTTACCAAAGCACATATTGGATGCATGGCGGTAATAATCACTATATATTGTAATCAAGTTTCATTGCAGGTGAGGAAGTCATGGTCGTATTCAGTCCGCAGTTCCGGCGCGCAGGCGCAAGAGTGGCGCCAATGCTTTTACTCACGCTGGCAGGGGTGGGGAATTCAGGCTGTGTGCCACTGGTTATCGGGGCCGGGGCGGCAACCGGCGTCACCATCGTGCAGGAACGCTCGGTTGGTGCGGCGCTCGACGACACGACAATCCGGCTGAATATTGAGGCCCTTCTGTTGAAGGAAGAAGAGCCGATGGCTGGTAAGGTCGGCGTCGAGGTATTGGAAGGCAGGGTGTTGCTCACCGGCGCCGTACATTCGCCCGACGACCGCATCCGGGCCACCTCGGTCGCCTGGCGTTCCCCGGGGGTCAAAGAAGTCATCAATGAAATACAGGTTAACGACAAATCCGGCCTGGGTAATCTGGCC
>JAUSQH010000257.1 GCA_030652895.1 Alphaproteobacteria bacterium | reverse complement strand
GCCGCCGGCCGGGCCGGGGCCGGCGATCCACGACTGCATTGGCCAGTACCTGGCGCTGCCGCTGGTGCAGTTCGCGGTGCGCCGCATCGCTGCCCTGCCCGGGCTGGACTGGCGCTACGACGCCATCACCGGCGTGCCGCTGGGGCTGCAGAAACGCTGGGGTTTCCGCTGCCTGAGCCTGCCGCTGCAATACCGCCGCGCCCGCAGCCTGCGCCAGCAGCCGCTGAGCGTGATCATGCCGATCAAGCAGCCGCTGGCCGAACATGCAGAGAAGCTCAAGCTGGTGATCCAGTACGGCGCGCCACGCATCGAGTTCGCGCTGCGCGACTCGCGCCATGTCCACTTTGCCTGGTTCGTGCTGGTCGAGAAGGACACCAAGCTGGCGTTGATGACTTGCTTCGACGGCGACTTCGACGCCTACCTGGAGCATTTCGTGCTCAAGGTCGGCTCGCTGTTGGACCGCCTGCTCGAACACATCGAAGGCGCGCCGCCGATGCCCACCGCCAGCTATCCGAAGGAGTTCGTCGAGACCATCAAGCGCTACCACGCCGACCCGGTGGGCGGCTACTTCTTCAGCGCCTACCCGCCGCTGGCGGTGGCCGACATCCTCAACCAGGTGCAGGCCTGAAATGGCCGCGCCCGCCAGCGCGATCCAGCGCCTGATCCGCAAAGACAGCCCGACCCACCGCAGCCGCCACCTGGTGCTGACGGTGACCGACGCCAGCGCAGCGCGGCGTTTTGTTGCCGCGCTGGCGCCGACGGTGTCGACCGCGCCGCTGGTCGGGCCGCCGAAAGGCGCAACGCCGCTGCTCAGCGTGGGCTTCAGCTACCGCGGCCTGGCGGCGCTGGGCTTGCGCGCCGACTTGCTGGACGCCTTTCGCCAGCACGCGCCGGCCTTCACCGCCGGCGCGGTGCTGCGCGCCGCCCAGCGCCTGGTCGACAGCGGCGCCAGCGCGGCGGCGCATTGGTCCGAAGCCTTCCAGCCGCCGCAGGCCCACCTGCTGATCAGCCTGCATGCCGACGGCCGGGCCGAACTGACGGCGATGACCGCCAAGCTGCAGGC
>JAUSQH010000246.1 GCA_030652895.1 Alphaproteobacteria bacterium | reverse complement strand
GCAACGCCAGAAAGGCCAGCGCCTCCCGCGCCGAATGCCGAAACGGCGCATTGTCGCTTGCCAGCGGACTGAGCCGCAACTTCAATTCATCCGCACTGGCGGTATCGAACAACAGCATTGCCGCCTTTAACCCCGCCGCTGCCCGCAATAATTCGTCCATGGCGCTATCCGACGCCAGTGCATCATATGCAGCAACCGCCCCAGACGTATCGCCTGCATCTACTTTTGCAGCGGCCTCTTTCATACGCGCCAGCGTTTTGTAGCCATCAATCCCGGACTCCAGCGCAAGTTTTGAAAAATGCGCCGCGGCGTCACCGGGTTTGCCATCCAGCAACAGCTGTTCGCCTGCAAGAAACTGCATGGCCGCGGCCTCGCGTTTTGAGCGCTGCGAATCCTGCCAGTAAACCGCTATACCCGTCGCCACCACCAGCGCGACGGCTGAGCCAATGACCAAAAGACCATACCGGTCCCACAAGGCTTTCATCCGCGCGTTGCGGATATCCTCGCCTACTTCACTAAAAATGTCGCTCAATCCACTGCCCCAGAAAATATCACCGGAATCACGGCGCCCCAGCAGATCGCCGGGAGATAACAAATCTCACACCCATTTATCAGGATTATTCGATGCTGGCAAAGAAAGCCCATAATTATGGCTTTTTGGAGGGATTTCCGGGCCTCCGCCCCTTGTCTGGCGCTCCAACCAGTTCCAGTCACAGCTTGATCTTCATCAAAGTCTTGGTTAGCGTCGGGTGTGCGACTGTGGCGTCGTGGCCGGCTTGCGCTCACAGCAGCCGGCCGTCCGCCCGAAAAACTGGCCCGGCCAGAGATGGGTATCAGGTGCGGCGCCGCATAACCCAACGAAATTTTTCAGGGAGACAGTCATGCAATATGTCAATCTTGGCGCCACCGGTCTTAAAGTTTCAAAGATATGCCTTGGCTGCATGACCTACGGGTCGAATAAATGGCGGCCCTGGGTGCTGGAGGATGAGGCTTCGCAGCCGCTGCTGCGCAAAGCCATAGAGCTTGGCATCAACTTATTCGACACCGCCAATGTCTATTCCCAAGGTGCGAGCGAAGAAATCCTTGGCCGCGCGATCAAGGAATATGGCGAGCGCGACAACGCCGTTATCGCGACCAAGGTGTTCTTCCCGATGAATTCGGGCCCTAACGGCATGGGCCTGTCGCGCAAACATATCATGCAGGCGATTGACGCCAGCCTGAAGCGGCTGCAAATGGACTATGTGGACCTATATCAGATTCACCGCTTCGATCCGCGCACGCCGGTCGAAGAAACTCTCGACGCACTCAACGACGTGGTCAAAGCCGGCAAGGCGCTCTATCTGGGAGCGTCCAGCATGCATGCCTGGCAATTCATGAAGATGCTGGCTATTCAGGAGCGCGAAGGCTTCGCCCGGTTCGTCTCCATGCAGAACCAGTACAGTCTGCTGTATCGCGAAGAAGAACGCGAGATGGCGCCGCTGTGCCGGGAAGAAGGCGTCGGCATGATTCCCTGGTCGCCGCTGGCGCGCGGATTGCTTGCCGGCAGCCGTGCGGCTGGCACCCAGCGTGCACAGACCGACGAGATGATGGCGCAATTATTTAATCCCGAAGCAGACCAGCCCATCATCGACGCCGTCAGCAACATCGCCCGTGCGCATAACACAGGAATGGCGCAGGTGGCGCTGGCCTGGTGCCTGTCGAAACAGGAAGTGTCCGCCCCTATCATCGGCGCTTCCAAAATGGCGCAACTGGATGATGCGGCCGCAGCGGTTGACGTCAAACTGAGCGCCGATGAAATCAAGCAGCTGGAGACCCCGTACACGGCGCGCCAGATCATTGCTTTCCGGTAATCTGCCGAAGCGGCGGTTGCTCGTCAAATTGCATCTTTGTTTCGATGCCTGAAGCCCAGCCGAGCGCGGAACGCCGCCATATCTGAAGTCCCGGCGTCAGTTCCCTGGCCTGCCGCGCCGTGCCAAGACGCAGTGAGAAGGTCTGCGGATCAGCAGCGTCCGTCCCATAAAGCGAGGTTCCGCATTCAGGACAAAAAAGCTGCGCTCTTTTCGACCCGCTTTGCGCCGTTTTGACGTAAGTTTTCAGATGTCCGGAGAGCAGGCGAAAATCTTCCTTGCTTATCTGAGCAACCCAGCGGAACGCCGACCCCGAATGGACCTGACAATCCGTACAATGACAGATCGCGACCCGATCCGGATCGATGGTTGCCTCATAGGTGATCAACCCGCACAGACAGCGGCCGTCAATTTGCATGATACTTTATCCTTTCTTTTTAACTCACCTGCTGCACTGTCGCGGCTATTACCGCCACGCCGCACTAATGAGGTTTATTATAGTGCCCGCTAATTTGGCACAAAGGACAAACACCCCTCATTCTCCCCCAATCTGTTTCCAATAAATCTTGGCCCCCATCAGCCCGCCATGCGGCTTTAACGCATAGCCGGGGATTATTCCGGCCAATTTGTATCCCAGCCCTTCATACATCTGCCACGGCCCGCCATCGACTGCGGTATCGAGCACCAGCAATGTACGCCCGCGCGCGATGGCCAGCCGCTCCGCCTCCAGCATCAGCGCTGTGCCGACGCCCCGGCCCCGATGACTGATCCGGATGATCAGCTTGGCCAGTTCGCCCCGGTGCGGCTGATTGGGCGGAAGGTCGAGCACAAGCGTGAAAGTGCCGATCAGAATCTCCCCGTCAAAGGCGCCCAGAACAATCCGCTTACCCTTTGCTGCTGCGGCTAGCGAACCCTCCCAGAAATTATCCGCATCCTCCTGCGCCAGCGGGTGCATGAAACTGACCGAGGCGCCATTCGCCACCACCTCGATAAGCATCGCGCTCAGCGCCGCGCGTATTTGCGGCGTGTCACTGAGCGGTGCGATGTTGATTTCTGACATGACAGCTGACTCCGCAATAAGAGAGGCTGAACAGACAGCCGGTATTGCAAAAAATAGCCGGTTCATGCGGCGCATGCAAAAGCAGTTTGAGGGGCGCGGCCCCGTTACAAGGCTCGAATATGGCCGGGCGCGCAAACGCGCGCTCACCAAACCGCTGGACAGTTGAGCGCCGGGAAAATATCGTAACGCCTAACGGGTGCGGGCTGTGGCTACTGCCGCGCATCGATAATAACAGGGAGAAGGGCTCATGGCTGGCAAAACCATTGCACTGACCGGCGCGTCGTCCGGCATCGGGGCCGCGACCGCGAAGATTTTGATGGACGGGGGACACAAGCTTATCTCGCTCGATATCAAGGACCCGCCCCCCGGCGCGGCGCAACATATCCACTGCGACATGAACGATCCCGCCTCTATCGATGCCGCGGTGGCCCAGATCGACGGGAACATTGACGGCCTGCTGAATGTGGCAGGCGTGCCCGGCACGGTGCCGCCGGAAGTGGTCATGGGCGTCAATATTCTAGGTCTGCGCCACCTGACCAACGCGCTTATGGGGCGGATCGCGCAGGGCGGCGCGATTGTCAACATCGCCTCGATTGCGGGCTTCACCTGGCAGCGGCGGGCCAACGAAATCAATGAATTTCTGGATACGCCGGATTTCGCGAGCGGACTGGCCTGGTGGGAAGCGAACAAGGCCGGTCTGCGCATCGATCCCTACAGCTTTTCCAAGGAATGCGTCGTGGTGCTGACGATGCGCCAGGCGGGCGAGGCCCTGAAACGCGGCGCGCGCGCCAACAGCGTCAGCCCAGGCCCGGTGGAAACGCCGATCCTGCCCGACTTCAAGCGCCAAGCGGGCGAGGGGCAATTAGACTGGGTCATCGGCAAAACCGGCGGCGCCGCACAGCCGCGCGATATCGCTGAAGTGGTCTGCTTTCTGGCGACCGGACCCTCGCGCTGGGTCAATGGCCGCGACATCATCGTCGACGGCGGCTACAGCGCAGGGATCACCGCGCGATGGATCGACACCAGCGACGCCCCTGCTCGCACCCGCAAGAAATAACGTGGCCGCGGGAAGGCGTAAGGGAGCGCGGGTTGGTCTCCTATCCGATCAAGTTGCTCCTATCGCCCCTATCCCAACCCCTCCCCACGAGGGGTTGGGATAGGGTGAGAAACTCAGAGAACAATAAAAAAATTGCGGGCATGTTCAGAGCAGTGCTGCCGCATACTGCTCCGGTTTGAACCCGGCCAATATTTTATCCCCCGCGATCAGAACAGGCCGTTTGATCATCGACGGTTGGGCCGACATCAGGGTTATGGCTTTTTGGGCGGTAAGCCCTGCTTTGTCCGTGTCGGGCAGCTTACGAAACGTCGTACCCGCGCGGTTCAACAGCACTTCCCAGCCAACCTGCTCCACCCAGTCTTCCAGCAATGCGCGATCGGCCCCTGCACTCTTGTAATCGTGAAACGCATACCCGACACCATGGTCATCCAGCCAGGCCCGCGCCTTCTTCATTGTATCGCAATTCTTGATGCCATAAATCGTAGCGGATTTCGCCTTCGTCATATATCTACCGGTCCCCACGCACCGCCGCCGCCAGCGGCTCCAGCGCCGCAAGCTCCGCCGCACTCAACGTCAGCGTTGCAGCAAAGGCGTTTTCTTCCAGCCGGCTGCGCTTGCGGGTGCCGGGGATTGGAACCACCGTAAGGCCGTGGACAGAGGCGCGTTGATGCACCCAGGCGAGCGCCACCTGCCCGACCGTAATGTCACGCGCCGCCGCAAGCGCGCGTATCTGCGCCACGAGTTGCGCGTTCACAGCAGCATTCTCACCCGTGAAACGCGGGCGGGTGCCGCGAAAATCCCCCTCACCAAAAGACGGCGTCATCTCCGTCAGCATGCCACGCCCGAGCGGCGAATAAGCCACCAGGGCGATGCCTAGCTCCGCCGCGGCAGGCACCACCGAGGCTTCGAGATCCCGCGAGAACAGCGACCATTCCGATTGCAGCGCCGTGATTGGATAGACCGCATGGGCTTCGCGCAGCTCGTCAGCGGTAACTTCGGACAGGCCCAGATAGCGCACCTTGCCTGCCTTTACCAGATCGGCCATCGCACCGACC
>JAUSQH010000243.1 GCA_030652895.1 Alphaproteobacteria bacterium | reverse complement strand
TGCCAGCAGCTCCGCCGCCGAGATGACCAGAGATTGATTTTGGTAGCCTACGAGATAATCCGGTGCGGCGACGGGATTGCCATTGAAGGTAGAGAGATCGATCGTTACATCCGAGAACTCGAGGAACTCGATATTGGTGAGCAGATCGACGCCTTCATAGACCCCGTCGAAAAGATCGATGTCCTCAACGCGCCAGCCCGTTTCCGTGCGGCTGATGTGATAGCCGGCCCGCGCTCCCGCGTAGACAGCTGTGTCGATACCTTCGCCGCCGTCAATCACGTCATGGCCGATGTCGCCGGCTATACGATCGTTCCCGGCACCGCCGAAAATGATGTTGTTGCCGGCATTGCCGCGAATCTCGTTGTCCTCGGAATTGCCGGTCAGCGTGAGATTGCCAATGCCTGTCGCAATCAAATTCTCGACATTTGCGGTGAGTGCATAGTCGATGGAGGTCTTGACGGTATCGACGCCCTCACCGACCTCCTCGATCACAATGTCGCCGACATTGTCGACAACGTAGCTGTCGTTGCCGGCCCCGCCACGCATTTCATCGGCGCCGGTTCCACCATCCAGAATGTCGTTTCCGGCATGACCTACAAGGACATCGTTTCCGGCGCCGCCGGAAAGATAGTCATCTCCGTCTTCACCCCAGAGACTGTCGTTCCCTTCGCCGCCATAGAGCCTGTCGTTTCCGGCGCCGCCATAGAGGAAATCGTCGCCGCCGCGTCCCATCACGAGATCGTTTCCTCCCAACGCGAAAACGATATCGTTGCCCGATGTACCGCCGATCCACTCGTTCGCGACGTTGACGTTATACTGGTACACGGCCGCATAGGCGGCGGCGTCGAAGAACAGCGATGTAAGGCCAGGGCTCCATGCGTCCCAGAACTTCATGTCGGAAACATCGACTTCGAGACCGTCATCGAAAATGAAGGTCTCGATCGCTCTTTCGCCATCCGCGTTCCAGAAGCCACCGGCGCCGGACGCGGAATGGTCGAAGAAATCGACGAAGCTTTCTATCCGGATATGATGCTCCAGCTCGGACGCCATTGCGTCCGGCATGGTGTCATCGGCAATTCCGATATAGAGATCGAGAGACGTTGTCCAGAAATCGGCCCAACCGATCGGATAAGTCGGAAGCTCATCGATCTGACCGTCGCCGTTATAGTCCTCGAAAAAGATGCCGTTTCCGTTGTGGTCGCCGAGTTGCGCGTTAGTCAGGCCAAGCGGATTCTGACCATAGGCGAACTGGACTCTTATGTCCTCGACCGTAATGCCGTCCGTGAATACGAGCACATCATTGCCGGAATTCACCTCATAGGTCTGCGTCGTCTCGACAATTGTGTCCGGCGGCAGGTCGAGGGTCAGCGTCTCCATCCAGCGCTGACCAACATTCTGTCCACCGTAATATGCCTGGGCGAGATAGGCTGGAACAAGACCCGGATTCGCATCGACGAGCGCCTGAATACGCTCGTTCATGTCACCCTGAGTGAAAAGCTGGTCCTGATTTTCCTTCACACCACTGTTCAAAACAT
>JAUSQH010000242.1 GCA_030652895.1 Alphaproteobacteria bacterium | reverse complement strand
TCCTGCATTTCGCGCGCGGCTTTATTGGTGAACGTAACTGCCAGGATTTGTGATGGAAAGGCGCGCCGCGTCCATAGCAAATGCGCAATGCGGGTGGTCAGCACCCGGGTTTTTCCGGTTCCCGCCCCCGCCAGCACCAGCAACGGGCCATCCAGTGCCTCGACCGCTTCACGCTGCACGCCGTTCAGGCCGTCCAGATAGGCTGGCGGCTGCATGTTTTGTGGGGGAGTATGAGAATCGGGTAAGGGCATGGTGCATTCTAACATGTGTACCACGCCATTTTCGCCTGTTACTTACACTGGCTAATAGAACCTTCCCCGCATAGTCTACCGTTGGTCCAGGTCGCGCCGATCAGATTGGCGTTCAGCAAATCAGCTGACTCAAGTTTTGCGCCGGTTAAATCCGCACCGCGCAAATCCGCGCGAAACAGCCGGGCGCGGCGCAGATCGGCATCCTTAAGCCGGACATCGCGCAAGATGGCATTGGTAAAATCGGCTTCGCGCAAATCCGCGCCTTCAAGTGTGGCGCCAGTGAGGTTTGTGGACACGAATTTTGCCCGCCGCGCATCCACTTTGCTCATGTCAGCCCCCCCGAGATCGGAACGGTTCAGGCGGGCTTCACGTAATTTCGCGCCGATCAGCGCCACCTCGGCCAGATTTTGCTCCTCCACATAGCAACGCCCCCAGTCAACGCCAGGGGAAGGGGGATCGCTGCATGCGGCCAAGGCCACACTGGCCGTCATTATTGCAAGCAGCCCAACCGCTGCGGCCATAGCGCAACGCATCACGCTGCAGTCTTGCGGCGGATGCCAATACTGGCCCCTGCGCTTTGTGGCCGTGGTAAAAGTTTGTGCGCTTCGAGCAATGCCGCCAATTTGGTCTGCACCTCAGCCGGGAAGGGGGACGAACGCCGTGTTTCCAGGCTGACATGCATCATGATCTGTTCGGCGGTGGCGGCCAGAAACCCTTCGGTTGCGTGATACATGTGCATGAAATAATGTACTTTCTTCGGATCCCAATCAAATAGTTGAAACGTCACGCGAATCGGATCCCCCAGCTTCAGTTCCGCCAGATAGGCGACATGGTTCTGCAATATAAAGGCCGAATTTCCTGTTCGCTCCACATAATTGACGCCGACATCCAGCCTATCGAATATCACGTCCAGCGCCTTGTCAAAGGCCAGCACGTAAAACGCCACATTCATATGCCCATTATAATCGATCCATTCCGGCAGCACGTGCTGTCCCGAAATTTCGATGGGTTCAGGTTCGAAATCAATCTGCGCCATAATGACCATGTTCTATCTGATTTTGGCCATTCTACTATGAGAACATGGAAATAGACAAATATGGCTTAAACAGTGCTTGCAGAAGGCACGCGGGTGTAGCTTACGGGATCAACCGGGGGCGTTCCCTGTTCAAGCCTGTCCAAAGCCGCCGCGACGTCGCGTAACGGCAATGCGCTGATGAAATCTTCCGGATAATTCCACCAGGCCGCATTGATCAGGCGCTGACGGGTTGCCTCATCAAACCGGTAGCGTAACAGCCGTGCTGGCACGCCCGTCATGATCGCATAGGACGGCACGTCCCTGGTGACGACTGCGGACGCGCCAATGACCGCGCCATCGTTGATACGCACCCCGCGTTTGATAAATACATTGTCGCCAATCCAGACATCATTGCCGATGATGGTTTCGCGCAGGTTTTCCTGCACATCCGGGTTCGGCGCGCCCTGATCACTCGCGGCGAGCAGGCCAAGATGGGTGGTTACATGATCCAGTGGATGATGTGGGGCCGCAATTGTCACCTTGCGGCCGATCGAGCAATAACGTCCAATGGTGGTATGCTCGCGGATAACGCCTTCATTCAGGAAGCTGTTGCGGCCAATACGCACATTTTGGCC
>JAUSQH010000241.1 GCA_030652895.1 Alphaproteobacteria bacterium | reverse complement strand
CACGGACGCCACTGGCCCCACCTGAACCAGACAGCGGCGCACAGGACGAGCTGGCGCGATAGCGCAGTGTCAGTCTCGCGGGTTGGACCTGTCACTACCGACCGGAGCGCCCAAGCCGTACACCGACAAGGGTGCGAATCGGCGCGACACCAGCGCCGCGATCACGCATGCCGGCAGCAGCAAGGGCAACAAGGCGTACTGGCCGGTCATCTCGAAGACCATCAACGCCGACATCACCGGTGCATGGGTAGTTGCTGCCAACAGCACGGCCATGCCGACCACCGCATACAGCGGCTCGGGCGCCGCCGTCGCGCCCAGGCCCGCCAGAGCCGCAGCGGCCAGCGCGCCCACCGCTGCGCCGACGAACAGCGTCGGCGTGAACACGCCACCCGGCGCACCTGATCCCGTGGTGGCACCGATGGCGAGCAGCTTCAGCGCCAGCACCAGCACCACCACCGACCACGCTGCGGGGCTCGTGAGCTGCTGCTGGATGCCGCTGTACCCGTTGCCCCAGACCTCGGGCCGCCACAGCGACAGCACACCCACCGCCAGCCCACCCAACGCGAAGGCAGCTGGCAGCGGCAGCCGGGAACGCACGAACAGCGCGCGTGCCCCACGCAGCCACCGCAACAGGCAGGCGCCGAGCACGCCGCCCACGATGCTGAACATCAGCACCAGGCCGATTTGTACGAGACCAGGCGGTGTCACGCTGGCTACCGGGAACAGCACCGAGCGCTCGCCCAGCGCCACCGAGACGCCGAACGCCATCACGGCGGCCACCACCACTGGGCCCAGCTGGGCCAGCGCGAGCGAGCCGAGCAGGATCTCGGCCACGAACAGCGCCCCGGCAAGCGGTGCGTGATAGGCCGCCGCGAGCCCGGCGGCCGCGCCACAGCTGACCACCAGCCGCAGGTCGGCACTGCGGCCGAAGACGCGGCCGAGCACCGACGCCAACATCGCCGCCAGCAGCACCATCGCGCCTTCGCGGCCGACCGCACCGCCGGTGCTCACCACCAGCATCGACGCCGCCACCTTGAGCAGGCCACCCCGCAGGTCCAGCCGGCCGTTGCCGATGGCCACGGCCTCGATGTAGTCGCCACGGTGTTGCAAGGCCCCACCGGGTGGC
>JAUSQH010000235.1 GCA_030652895.1 Alphaproteobacteria bacterium | reverse complement strand
CCTATGCCTATGTGGAGGGGAATCCGCTAAGATATACTGATCCAACTGGCGAAATCGCATTCATTCCGGTTTTGATTGGCGCTGGTGCGGGGTATGCGTTTGACTACTTCCTTGAAAAGTACAAAAAGGCGAACTGTACCTGCGAGAGCAAAAATGTTGGTGCCGTAGGTAACGCGGCGGCGGGCGCCGCCATTGGAGCAACTGGGCCGTTCGCAAAGAAACCGAGGACGGGGATTGCAGGTGGTGGACCGTCGGGATCGGCGACATCAACCGTTAGCCAGTTGAATCACGCCGCGGCGAGAAGAGGCTTGATCTCTCTGCCAACAAGAAACGCGATCACCAGTGTCGCCCGCAAGGTGCCTTACGCCGGTGGTGCACTAGCTGCATACGAGCTCTATGACGCCCTCTCTTGTGAATGACCCGACCGATGAGTTCATTGTCTGCTGATTTGCGCGAGTACCTGAAATTCTGTGGTCTGTCCAATAGGAAGCTTGCGCGGTGCAGCGGCAGGACGCGCATGTATCACGATCTTGGTCTATACGGGGACATTGCGGAGGCATACATGGAGGTCTTGGTAGATCGCTATCACGTCGACCTTAGCGGCTTTGAGTTCGATAAATTCTTCCCGCCTGAATTCGCTGGCAAGAACATGCTTACCGGTGCGTTCTTGTCGATCGTTCCCTTCGCTGGAAGCATAGCTAGGGCTAGGCAGCGCGGGGTATATCTGCCGCTAACATTGGACATGATTGACCGCACGATCCGTGCCAAGCGATGGTGAGGCAGTTCTCGAAAAAATTGGGTCATGTCTTGATATAACAATTTTCTGCTCAGTGCTGAGGGAAGAAGCAAGTTTTGGCGGCGTTGCGCCGGGGTCTGACCTCCCGGCCTCGTTCCGCTTTTCGGTGCGGTCGCCGGCAGCGGTCAACGACAATCGCCATTCGCCATGGCTTCGGGGGACAGGTCGCGGGTCGGGTGCGAACTATGCCTATAGCTATGACGCGGTTGGCGATATGGCGCAGGCGGATCGCGACGGGCTGACCCTGGCGCGCTACACCGCCGACGCGCGGCATCTGCGCGTGGTCCGGGACCTGCCGGGCGCAAGCGTTCCGAAAACGCATTTCTTGTATGATGCGGATGGGCCATTGCTGGCCGAGCATGACGGGACCAGCGGCGCGGTGTTGCGCGAAGTGATCTGGTTGCCCCCGCAGGAGCAGACTCAAGCTGCGTTTCCCCTCGGCTGGGTGGATGCCGCCGCTGCCGGTGCGCCGCTGTACATGGTCCACGCCGATCATCTGAACCGGCCACAGAAACTGAGCGACGCCACCGGCGCAGTGGTCTGGGACGGCGTCTTCGGCCCGTTCGGCGAACCCCACGCCATCACCGGCGCGCTGGCGCAGAACCTGCGCTTCCCCGGCCAGTACGCCGACAGCGAAACCGGGCTCGCCTACAACTGGCACCGCACTTACGATCCGGCAACGGGGCGCTATCTGCAATCCGACCCGATTGGTCTTGCGGGTGGCATAAATACCTATGCCTATGTGAACGGTAACCCGCTAAGATATAGTGACCCGGATGGACTGTTCCTGCTGCCCGCGCTTGGGGGTGCTGCGCTCGGCGCGGGGCTTGATCTCGCGCTGCAACTCTATCAGAATGGTAGACGCACAATTGTTAGGCGCTCTAATCTTTTATTTAGACATTTTTTGCCAAACACCGTCCCAGTCCGGTGGTGGAGCATCGTCCTGCAACTGGCGCGCGCGCGCCGCCATGACAGATGCAGGGCGGTCTCCCGATTCCGCTAGCTTCTCCCACGCAGAGGCGGCGGTCCCGAAGTCGCGGTTGCGATACAAAGCCAATGCCCGGGAATAGGCAGCAACAGAGCCGCGCGCCGCGATGCCCCCATCGAGCGGCTCGAAAATACTCAGCGGCGCTGGCCGTCCCTTAACCGCAATACGGTCAAGTTCACGTAACACAAATTCATCGCCCAGTAGTGCAGCAGTCTGCTCACCGATAATCAGCATACATCCATAATCTCCGGGTACGGATTCCAGCCGGGCTGCGACGTTAACCGTATCCCCAACCGCAGTGTAATTCAGCCGATTTTGCGCGCCGACATTCCCGGCGATAATTGAACCTGAATTAACGCCGATCTTGACGCTGAAACCGTCGCGCCCCTGGTTCGTTGCTTCTTCATGCATCAATTTGATGCGGCGGGCGATACGCTGGGCGCAGAGCACCGCATGTTGCGCGTGATCGGAATCAGTTACTGGCGCGCCCCAGATCGCCATCACCGCATCGCCGATATATTTATCGATATAGCCGTTGCTGGCCTCGATTTCTTCCGCCATCAGGCTAAGATACTGGTTGGTTAGCGCCACAACTTCGCCGGCGGGCAGACGGCTGGACAGCGTCGTGAAGCCGGAAAGATCGGCAAACATTACGCTTGCTTCGCGCGCTTCTCCGCCAAGGGTTGGCATCTCCTCAGTATCGCTCAGACGCCGCACCAGTTCCGGGGCAAGATAATGGCCAAAGGCCTTTTGCATGCGCAGGCGGCGGCGTTCTTCGAACATAAAACGAAAAACAAAACCGCTTGCGCCAAATAGCAGGCTCAACAGGGAAGGATATCCCATCGCCGCATATCTCCCAGCATCCAGGGCGGCCACTTCCCCCGACCATAGCGCCACGCAGACGCCAAAAATTGCAGGTATCGCTAAAACCGGCCGCAAATTTACGGCGCTGGTAACCACCAGGGCTACCGCTGCTCCGTAAATCAAAATGGTTATCCAGATATTCAGATCACTTAGTACGCGCTGCCCCAATACCTGATCCGCCGCCAGTGCATGCAGGTAAACGCCAGAGATACTGGTTGCTCCCGTTCCATCCCTGCGTGGATCACAGTTTTGCGTATCTGATGTGGCTTTCACGTTTGACGTGATGGGCGCCTCGTTTTGCTGGCCGGCGGCGAAAAATCGCGATGGGCTGAGCTTTTTATCTTCCTCTTCCAGGACTGTGCCAATAAAGACAAGTTTTCCGTTAACGGCTTTCGTTAAGGCCCCAGGATCAGATTTGGCGCACGACAGAACCTGCAACACAGATAGCGTCGGTAAACTGTCTACGGGCTGAAGTGGCGCCAGACGGACTTTGTTCGGAAAGTCCGTCATGCCGGTCAGGCTTAGCGCCGCGCCAGCCAACGCCGGAACATTTTTATCACCCCCCAGCATCAGCGGAATTTGTCTGAAAACGCCATCCCCGTCCGGCATTACTTCCGACAGGCCGAGTGACATGGGGCCGAAACCAAGCGCAGCGCTATAGCTTCGCGCGGGCAGCAGATCCTGTGATCTTCCCAAAACGGTATGCGCGCGGTTTTCATACAGCGCGCGCAGGAAAGTGCGGTCATACCCGGGCGCGATTTTTTCTCCGCTAAAGGCCAGAATAAAATCGAACACGACCACTTTGGCGCCTGCTGTACGCAGCGCCGTCAAGGTCTGCGCCCATACAGGCCCGAATAGCGCGCGCGGCCGCTGCGTCAGATCAGGATGCGCCAAACTGGCTTCGTCCAGGCCGACGACCAGGACGCCGGCCTCGTGTAAAGTATCGGGTTGCAGTAATGCATGAACCGCAAGGGCGGTGTCGTAATAAATGCCTTCCAGCCACGCCGGGCCTTTTGTCGTGCCGCCAAGAATAACGGCCAGGATCGCCGACGCGGTTATCAGTAGTCTTCTGCGCCATTTCGCGCTCATCGGATTCGGCTTTGTGACGTGATTGCCGCTGCTGGTAAAGCGGATTGAAGCCGGGCCAGAATTTCAGGCCATACGTCTTGCCAGCAGCATTCATGGTCGATGTCTGGAAAAATTACCGGCAGCACGTTTTGCCTGGTCAAAGCTTTTTGCGCCAGAGATGCGGGCACATTCATATCCAGTGCGCCGAAGAAATGTAGCTGTACGACAGAGCGTGGAAATGCAGGCAAATGCGCCGGGTCAAGCGAGCCGGATAGAGGCGGCGAATTATGGTACGCCACCAGGGCGGCGTTATCCAGATTGCCCCCCAAGGTTACTATTGCAGCAGTTCCGGGATGCTGCGCTGCCATCAGCATCGCCACCGTACCACCGCCGCTATATCCAAAAAAAATCACCTGCCTCGCCCCCGCATGATCCAGCTCGTCTTGCAGCGCCGCGGTCATGCTTTCAATAACTTCGGCAGAGTAGCGTTCTGGTCCAAGATGCCGGATTTCGCAACGATCCTGCGTAAACGTCCCATGATAGCACGGCCTTCCCAGCAAGATAGCCTGGGCTTTATCCTCTTGCATTAAGCGTAACATCAGCAAGCTGCGTGGCGTCGGATCGGGCGGCGCGCGGCGCAGTGCCTGTTTCACACTTGCGTCGCCTTCAATAAACACATGCAGCGCGCCGTCCCGTAAAGCGTGGCCATTGCGGTATATTTGGTGATGAAACCGTGCGCCCCTGATTGTGTGCTCAGAAAAATTGGCGCTAAGCGCGGCGCTGTCATATTTACGGGCGGGGGATGCGCACCCCGCAATGCCGCCCGCCGCCAAAAGCGCTACAAGCGCCGCGCGCGGCAGCCTTTTGCGCCACACCTTAGTTCAGGCGTGTGGGGACAAGAAAGAAGTCACCGGATTCATGGCCCGCATATTTGATGGGTGCATATTGCGGCACCTGTTCAAAATCTGCGGTCGCGGATGAATTTGCAACCTCCGTTGATACGGACTGGAACAGTTTTTGTCCCTCAAGTATCCCCTTATTCGCCTCCAGCGCGTTCAAAAACGCCCTGGCGAAAACCGAATGACCGCCACCGCCGCCATCCAGCACCGGCGCAACGCCGCCAGAAGTCAAGACGACGCGGGACCGCTTTTCAGCCATTTTCTGAATCCATTTCCCGCGGGTCGCAAGGTTCATACCGCTATCAAGCCGGGCAAGACCGGCTCGCGTCAATGTGCCAGAATAACACGAATCCACCACTAGCATAATTTGCCGCGCGGACATCGCGTTGAGAACGTCCGTTATCTGAATATTTGAAATCCAGTTGGCGGTGCTGTCGGGTTCAGCGTCTACCGGCAGCCAGTTGCCGCGCTGATTGACTCTGTCAAGGTCGCCATGCCCAGCGTAATAGATCAGCAGATTTTGATCATCGGTCAATTCTTCCCGCATCTTGTTCAGCATGGACAAGATGTCATAGCGCGACGCATCCAGAAGGGTCGTCACCTTGAACCCGTAATTTTCCTTCAGCATCTTTGAAACTTGCTGCGCGTCATTTTTGGCGGTCTTGAGCTCCGGTAAATACTGGTATTTGCTATTGCCGATCACCAGCGCATGGTATTCACCGAATTTTATGCCAAACTGTTTTGGGTCAATGACGTTAGACGCCGCCGACGCGGGCGCTACCGCGGCAAACTCTTTACCTTTGATCATGTTGAATGTCAGGGTCCGCCGATGCCCTTTGACATCAATCGCCACGACATTTACGGGGGTTTCCTTTGCTGTTACCGCAACGTTGACGCGGAACATCGCGTTTTTGTCGACCGGCACCTCCGTGCCATTCACCGTCAGCATCATCAGATCGGATTTGGAGTTCACTTTGCCAACTACCACGTGACTTGCCGGGGAATTAATTGGTGCGGTGAGATCCTGTGCGCCGCGCGTCAAGACCAACGGAGGATCAATAATCGCGATCTCTGGCCCGGCCTGGGCCACTTGAACCGGCTGTGACGGGGGCGCCGCCGCTTGCAGCTTTTTCTCCAGTTGCGCGAGATTTTTTTCCATTTCCGAAGACTTGGCTGAGCTGTTTGCCGCCACTTTCCGGGCGTCAGCCAGTGCCGCTTCAAGGGCTGCTTTTTCAGCCGCCATTTTTGTCATTGTCTCGGCGCGGTCTGTTTGCAGAGTGGCGCTTTCCCGTTTTGCCAGGGTCAATTCAGCCTGATGGGCGGCTTCGCTGGCGGCAAGCGTCTTCGCAAGTTCGCCAACCCGCTGCGCCTTTTCCTTGGCGTTGTTCTGCTGCGCTTCGAAAGACTCACGAAGATTCGCAATTTCGTTACGATATTCAGCAAGCTGCTGGTCCTTGCTGCTTGTCGTGGTTTCCAACTGCGAGGCTAACTGCGAGGATTGCTTTTCAAGGCTGGCAATTGCCGCTTTCATCTTGATTTCGTTTGCGCGTTGGGCCTCAAGCTCGGCCGCAAGTTCGCGCGCACGGCCGCTGTCAGCAGACACCGGATTTTGCGCCGCCCCCTGCCGGGCGCGGGCCTTTTGCAACTCGTCGGAAAGACCTGACGATTTTTGCGATTGATTATTGAGTTGGCGCTGCGCGTCATCCAGTTGCCGGCGGAGTTTGTCCAAATCGTTTTTCAGACTATCGCGGTCGGTCTCGGCCGTATTTCGTTCGCGCCTCAATTGCTGCAGCTCTTCATCTTTGATGCCGGGGACGAATTCGATATTCGCTGTATCCAGGCCTGACGCCTTGCGGTACCAGAATGTCGCCTTCTCCTTGTTGGCCTCCACGCCGGCGCCGCGCTCATATAGCGCGCCCAGATTCACCTGGGCGGCGCTTAAGCCCTGCTCCGCCGCCTTGAGATACCATTCGGCTGCCTGTTTAAATTGTGGGGCGCCGCCGATGCCCTTTTCATATATCTCGCCTACATAATTCTGCGCCTTGGCGTCCCCATCCTGGGCTAGCGGCATCCAGATTAGCAGGGAGGTGCTGTAATCAGAGCGGTCATACGACGTGTATTCACCCCCCCTTAATTCACAATCCGACTGGCTGGTGCGAAGCGCCCTGCGCGCGGTCACAAAGCTTACTTTGCGGCCAAGTTTGCGCATTTTTCCCGGCAGCAGACAGTCGACAACAAGAAAGTCCTCGGCTGCGGCGGCCTGGGCAGTGGTGGTTGCGGCACTAAAAATCATGCTAGTGGTTGCGACCGACGCCATAACCGCCAACGCAATAAGCGGCCTCAGGACGGGGCTGGCATGCAAACTTTCAGCGTTTTCGCGCATATGACAACCTCGTGGAAGCGCCAAGGAAGATTAATTTAGTATTGCATATTTTTGGCGCCAATTGAACTATAACACTAAATTCGCGTCAATGCCCGCCTGGAACGAGGGAATTCTAGTTATGGACAGGATAAGATGAATATGGCTCCTATATTCCGGCGCGGCTATGGCGCCTACGTATATGTAATAATTGCTGTATTTTCTTCGGCGGGCACGCTCAGCGCTGCAGCGGAACCGGTTGCGCTGGTGCTTGATATTGTGGGCGAGGTGACCCCCCAGCTTGAAGCCTTCAGTGAAATCCAGGCCGGAAAGTCATTTGACTTAGGGGCAAGTGGCCGCATGGATTTTTTGCATTATCCGACTTGCCAGAAAGTTCTGGTGGAAGGTGGACGGCTAAGCCTTTCTGCTGAAAACTTCCGTGTCAATAAGGGCAAGGTCATTGATATGACACGCGCGGAATGCCCGCAGCGCGTCCAGATGGCGTCGGTCGAATCAGGCTCTGGAATTGCAGGTGTGGTGCTGCGCAGTGCGGCTGATGGGGCGTTGAAGGTGTCGCAACGCCCCAGCTTTCTGTTGCTGGGGGCGTCTGCCAGCCAATTTAGTCAGTTACAGGTTATGCAGGGAAAGAATTCGTTGCTAAAGGTAACGTTGGACAATATGCCGCTAGCCTGGCCCGAGACGCTTGACCCCTTGACGACTGAAGGCGAATATTCCGTCCTGTTAACAGGCCCAGACAATCTGGTCCGTGTTATTCCCCTGGCCGTTACCAGGAAAAGCAAGCAAGAAGTCCCGGCGATAATTCAGATGGAATAATACGTCTCATGCGAGGCATGTTTTTTTGCCACAGAAATACTGTTAGTCGCCTCTGCGTCATTGTAATTCTTCTAAATACTTGACTCGCAGGGCTGGTTTTGTAGTGTGCTGGTCTAATGCGGAGCTCATTTTTTTGAAGGGGAGGGTATATAGTGCGTAATTGTGTTTCATTTTGGGGTAAAAGCGTGCGGTTAATCTTGGTTCCTTTTGTGTCCGGCGGGCTGGCGATATGCGCCAGCACCGCAGCTATTGCGCAAAACCTGGCCAATGTGCCGGGGACCACGCCCCTGCAATCTCGGACTGGGGCCTCTGTCGCTGCTGTCTGTGGCCAGTTCATTGCCGCCAATGCGGCTAATCCGGCAGCTACGGTGGGGCGTGACGATGGGACAGCCCAGGGCGATCTGTTCGGGCGCTGCGGTGACATGGTTCACAACGCGAATGCCCTGTTAGGCGCTGGCCCCACGGCTTTTTCATTGGGTTTGACCGCAGCCGACTTGAATGGCGCGCTTAGCGATATTGCCCACGATGAGGTGGCGGCGCAGGGGGCTAATACCACCCAGGATACCGAAATACAGATTGACAACCTCACTGGCCGGCTTTCAGCGTTGCGTAGCGGCGCGAAAAGCATTTCCAGCGCGGGGCTGAATCTGCGGGACAGTTCCGGACATCTCTTGGCGGCAAACACTGACTGGCTTGGCAGCGCGCTCGCCGCCGGCGAGGGGGATGGCGGCGACAGCAGACTTGGCGTTTTCGTCACCGGCGACTATAGCTTTGGCGACGATGACGGCAGTAACGAAGAAGCCGGATATGATCTGGACGGTTACGGGATTACCGCGGGCGCGGACTACAAGCTCTCAGACAATATGATCGCTGGCGCGGCGTTTGGCTATACCCGCACCGAGAATGATTTTGACCAAAATGGCGGTAAGCTGGATCAGGACACTTACAGCTTTTCGCTCTATGCCAGCGTCTACTCTGGACCTATGTATCTGGACGGCGTGATCAGCTACGCCTTCAGTGATATGGATGTCGACCGCAGGCTTTCCTATGGTGGCCTGGTGCGGCCAGTAAACCGGGTTGCAAATGGCGATACCGAGGGGGACGAATGGTCCTTCAGTGTTGGTGCTGGTTATGAGTTCAGCAGCGGCGGCTGGTCATTGACGCCAATGGCGCGTGCCACTTACTCTGATGCTGACATTGACGGCTATTCAGAAACCGGTGCGCTTGGGCTTAACCTTGCCGTTGCCGATCAAAGTGTCAAGTCGTTCGAAACTGCGCTGGGCGCCGACGTTAGCTATGCTCACTCGACCAATTTTGGCGTGGTCATACCGCAGTTGCGGCTGGAATGGGCGCACGAGTTCGACAATGACAGCCGCCAGATCACGGCCCAATATGTTAATGATCCGCGCAACAACCGGTTCTTTGTGCGAACCGACTCGCCGGACCGCAATTATTACGTCCTGGGCGGCGGCCTGAGCGCTCTTATGGTTGGCGGCCTGACGACATTTGCCGAAGTCGAAACCATACTGGGCAAAGAAGATTTCAACAAATACACGTTCCGGGTTGGCGGTCGCCTGGAACTATAGTGGACTGCGCCAGATCTCGGGACACTTAGATGTATAAAAACGGGTAGCGGACAGTCCGAGGACTATTCGCTACCCGTTTTGCGTTTACCCGCCTGTACATCGCCGAAGCGCTCAGCTATCGCCGTTTCGATCTGGGACAGTGCGGTCCAAGCTAAAGCCCGCCTACCGTCACAGCAGAAAACAAACTACAAAATTAGTCACTGAAACGGTCGTTTTCTGGTCATCGTTTGCTGACCGATTTTATATCGGAGCGCTATACGACTTCATAGAAAACGAGGGCGACAACTCCCCACGCTTTGCAGAATGTAATTTTCCTATAAGGGAGTGGGCGGAGTTTGCCATTGTGGGCTGTCTGGTTGGGGTGACCAGCGTCAGTAACGACCACATAGGAACGATGAGCTGAAACCAAAAATTGATTGGATCCGTATCGCTCGTTACTTGGGTGGACTTATAAAGTGGGTGTTTCCTTCAAGAAATGAGAAAGACCGCTGATCTGGGAACAGCTGTCTCAACTCGGCATTTCAGCCATTTGTTTCTTAATTGTACGCCGGCCACGCTCTGCAGGTGATGGGTGTTGGCGACCCCACGGCCCGGCCCCCAGACAAAATAGAACTTCAATATTATTCGATATCGCGAGAATTCGTGGTGCCGGTCAGTAATTATTTAGAAATAATCAACCACATAAAATCACGAATAAATAACTGTTATTGGGCACTATTCAGGGCAGTCATCAATAAAGCGTCCCATCCGAATTATCATTCAGCTCAGGCTCAAAATATGGCGATACCTTTAAAGGCGGTAACCGAGAAAAGCATTTCAACGCCTGAAGATGTTAGAATCGAAATGCGTCCGCAGCCGTCCACCTCTTCTAAAGAGGCGGCCCTGCAATTTGATCTTAGTGTCGCGCCGCTTTTGCCCTTACTGGAAGCAATAAAGTCCTCGCAGGACCAGATATTCCTGGATGAAGAGAGCAAAGCCAGTTTAAGGCGCAAATTAGAAATATTTCTCAGTTTAGATCACGGAATGCGTGTGACGGCATTTTTGCGTTCGGCTTGTTGGGTATCGCTATGTGCCGCCCTATCAAATTTTCTGTTTCTGTTGCAGGCCAAGCCGCATAGCTATGAAAGCTGGTTTGCCATATCGATCATGGCACTTCCCGTATTTCTGTTTCTTGCGCCGCTTGCTGGGATTCTCCACAGCTGGACACGTAAGCGGCGCAATGAGGCGGCGCGCCGTTTCTATGAATTGGGATTTCGCGTCGACGCCCAGGGCAGCCTCGTCACGGATAGCGCACATCCACAGATTGTTGTCACTTTATCCACCTCTCAGGATACATCCTATTTAGTCCAAAAACCTGTTTTAGCGTAACGATGACTGACAACCTTCACGTCGGTTTCTTTGCTGTTGCATGTGCAGTTATTGCCGGGTTTTCGGTACTTCCAATGGATTCCCTGGCGCAGATGGTTGCGGTGACGGTCCTGCTAGGCGTGATGTCGATTGCGCGGACCGCCACGCATTTAAGGAACGATGATTTTTTCCGCCTGCTGGCGCTATTCGCGGGACTTGCGATCAACCTGCGCTATCTCGCATGGCGCGCTGAACATACGCTTGTGGCGAACGATATGCTCAGTCTCGCCGGGGTTTATCTCGTTTTCGCGGCAGAAATCTATTCGTCCGCCCTGCACTTCATGGGCGCGATGGTCAATGCCACGCCGTTGAAGCGGCCGCTCCTCAGCCTGTCCGACTTGCCCCCTGGCGCCCATCTGCCCTCTGTGGATGTCATGATACCCAGCTACAATGAAAGCCCGGAGCTGCTGGAGATCACGCTGCGGGCGGCGCTAATGATGCGCTATCCGGAAAACAAACTGCGCGTGTGCCTGCTTGATGATGGTGGCACCGAAGAAAAAATTGGCAACGCGGATCCCGCCTCCGCGGAGCGCGCCCGGGAAAGACGTAAGGTGTTACAGGCCTTATGTAAACGGTTAGGAGCTCACTACATCACGCGGGCTCGCAACGAACGGGCAAAAGCCGGTAATGTCAATAACGGCCTTGAGCAAACCGATGGCGAGCTGATCGTAATTCTGGATGCGGATCATGTGCCGACCACTGACTTTCTAGACCATACGGTGCCGTGGTTTGTTCGCCATGATGATGTGTTTTTGGTCCAGACGCCGCATTTTATGATCAATCCCGATCCTGTTGAACGCAATCTTTTACAGTCATTCGGGCGCATGCCTTCCGAGAACGACATGTTCTATCAAACCATCCAGCGCGGCCTGGATTTTTGGTCCGCGTCGTTTTTTTGCGGATCGGCGGCGGTATTGCGGCGGCGCCATATTGAAGAGATTGGGGGACTGGCGGGGGATTCCATTACCGAGGATGCAGAGTGCGCAATGGATCTGCACCGCCTCGGCTACCGGTCGATCTATGTTGACCGGCCGATGGTGGCTGGTCTCGCCCCGGAAACATTTACAGGATTTATCATTCAGCGCATGCGGTGGGCGCAGGGAATGACACAGATTTTGCTGCTCAAGCGGCCATTCATGGACCCCGGCCTCAGCTGGCATCAGCGTATTGGCTATATGAGTTCAATCCTGTTCTGGCTGTTCCCGTTTGCACGCCTGATATTCCTTTTGTCGCCGTTGGCTTATCTGTTGTTTGGCCTGGAAGTTTATAATGCGTCAATGCGCGAGATGCTGGCCTTCACATTGCCGCATATTATCGCAATCTACATGATTTCCGGCCTGCTGTTCGGGCGCACGCGATGGCCGCTGGTGTCGGAAATTTATGAAGTGCTACAATGCCTTTTTTCACTCGTCGCCATCATCAAGGTGCTGGCCAACCCCCGCAAGCCAGCCTTCATGGTGACGCCCAAGGGCGATATGCTGGATGAGGATTTCATTTCGCCGCTGGCGCGTCCTTTTTACATAGTCTTCGCCTTTATGTTGCTGGGGTTCGCCGCTGGCGCATATCGCTGGTGGCATTATCCATTAACGCGCGATCTGACGACGGTTGTGTTGTTATGGAATTTTTTCAATTTTGCTTCTGTTTTCGCTGCACTTGGTGTGCTGCTCGAACGCCGTCAGCAACGCGCCTCGCCGCGAATGCCTGTAAAAGAGCAGGCCACTATCCGGCTTCCAGACAACGACGCGCTCGCATGCACATTGGTGGATTTGTCGGCGGGCGGTGTGCGGCTGCAAATCGACGACGCCAGACCCGACTTAAACGTGGGTGAGACCCTATGGTTAGACGTCTATTCAGCGGCACTTGGCCACAGGGTAAATTTGCCCATTGAAATCCGGGCGGTCACCGAATTACGTGGTCAAATTGCCGTTGGCGGCCGATTTGTTATGGAAAATTCAACCTTTGCTAACCAAGCTGTGGCTTTGAGCATGGGGGATAGTGGGCGCTGGCTATATTTTCAGGAACGCCGGTGGCGTGAGGTTTCTGTTGTTACGGCGCTGCGGACCGTTCTCAGGCAGATATGGATGCCCGTCTTTCGGCATCTGCTTCTGGCGCTGCGAACCAGCGCGGGCAAGTTTCTGAAATATTTCCGGCGTACCCGCCCGATGAAAGTAAAAGTAATGCAGGATTTGAAACAATGACATCGGCCCCCGTCGCGCATTTCACTGTGATGAAAGCAGTATTACGGCCTTTTTTCCTAATGGTGCTGGCGATGATGGCCACGACGCCAGAAGGCGCGATTGCACAGGAATCAAGCTCGCCTCCTCCTCCCAAGATTGTCAAGATGTCGCAATTCAGCCCGCTAACCGGTCCGGTCCGTTTGACTGACGCGGCCGGCGCCAT
>JAUSQH010000233.1 GCA_030652895.1 Alphaproteobacteria bacterium | reverse complement strand
CAGTGGAAGTTCCGCGACGAGATCCGCCCGCGCTTTGGCGTCATGCGCGGGCGCGAATTTCTGATGAAAGACGCCTATTCATTTGATCTGGACGCCACCGGCGCGCGGCGGTCCTATAACGCCATGTTCATCGCCTATCTGCGCACTTTCGCCCGCATGGGGTTGAAGGCCATTCCCATGGCGGCGGACACCGGACCGATTGGCGGCGACCTCAGCCATGAATTCATCATTCTTGCCGAAACCGGCGAAAGCGAAGTGTTCTGCCATGCCGATACGCTGGCGCGGGACTGGGCGGCGGAGAATATTGATTACGCGTCGGATTTGCAGCCCCTGGTGGATGGCATGACGTCATTATATGCGGCGACGGATGAAAAACATGATCCGGTGCGCTATGCCAAGGAAGTGCCCGAGGACAAACGCTGCAACGCGCGCGGCATCGAGGTGGGGCATATCTTTTATTTCGGCACCAAATATTCCGCCGCGATGAACGCCACGGTCACGGGGCCGGATGGATCGGATGTTACCGTCGAGATGGGGTCCTACGGCATCGGGGTGTCGCGTCTGGTGGCCGGCATTATCGAGGCAAGCCACGACGCCAACGGCATTGTCTGGCCGGCGGGCGTGGCGCCGTTCGATGCCGGCCTGATCAATCTGAAGGCGGGGGACGCGGCCGTGGATGCGGCCTGCTCCGATTTGTATGGCAAGCTGCTGGCGGCTGGAAAAGACGTGCTGTATGACGACACCGATGACCGCGCCGGGGCGAAATTCGCCACCATGGATCTGATCGGCCTGCCCTGGCAGGCCATCATCGGCCCCAAAGGCGTCAAGAATGGCGTCGTCGAGATAAAGAACCGCGCCACCGGCGAACGCCAGGAGCTCAGCGCCGAGGCCGCGCTTGCACTGCTGGCGGGTTAGGCGCGTGGCGCTCCCCGCAGTCGAATAGCGGCTGACGGGGGTGGAATTAACGGGAAGCCGTAAAACTGTTATGTCAGGACCTGACCCCGATGTTTTGTGAGCTGCGCCATGACTGATGATTCCCCACCTGATATGCCAGAACAAGACGGCCCAAACCCGGAGCATCTCGCCATCCTGCGCCAAGGGGTAGAGGTTTGGAACAAATGGTGGGAAGAAAATCCAAATATTCGGCCCAATTTGACGGGGGTGGACCTCAGGGGGGCTGACCTCAGGGGGTATAACCTCAGATTGGCTATCCTCAGAAAGGCCAAACTTGGAGGTGCCGATCTCAAAGGAGCCGACCTCACATACGCTAATATCTCAACGACCGACTTATCTGAATCCGTGCATCTGACACAGAACCAGATTGACGATGCGTATGGTAATCGTCTGACATTATTGTCCCCCGGCCTGAAACATCCCGAACATTGGGAGAAAGGGAGGTCGAGTTTTGCAGATTATTTTTTCAAACCATTTTCTGAACCTGATGACCAGACTGGTCCAAAATCACCCTTACGTAATATCCAGTCCCCCATTCCAATGGATTGGAATGCAGAAGGAAAAATTACCGTTGTTCCGCCACAGGAACGCCCGCCCGCACATGGCCTTAGCCCCGCCACACGGGATTTGCTGGCGCAGGCGCAGATAGACGCCGCCACCGATCTGGCGAACCTTGTGCTTGAAAGCAATGGCGACCGCCGCATTGCTGAGAAGTTGCAGTCCTACGCGCGCGAGGCTGCAAAGGGCGGGCCGGAACTGAACATTCTGCGGCTGGACGCAATTGTCCGTACCCTGCGCAATCTGGCGGCCCGCGACGAGGACGCATTTTCGCCTATCGTTGCGGCGGAGTTTGAGGTCTTTACTGGCGATCATGGTCGGCTTACCCGTTTCTATCCGGATTTTGAGGATTATCAGCGGGCGTTGGACCTAGCCACGGATAACATTCCCGCACCGCCGGACACCAATCTAGCGAAAATAATGCGCGAACCGCCAGGACCGGACATTATTGACGCCAGTGTTCTCGAGGCCGTCGATGATTTTCTGCCTCCCGTCAGAGACCTCCTCAACTCGACAGGCGCGGAACAGCAAGAGTCGAAAGAGCGTAAAATTACTTTTATGAAGATAGTATTGGGGATAGGGGCGCTGCTTGCTCTCCCGCCAGCGACCGTTGCTTCGCTTGATGCGATTTCAATTCTTGTCGCCCGCCTGCAACCCTATTTCGATTGGCTCATGACTTCGCTGTGACAAGAAAGGGGTCAGACCCCTTTCTTCCTTTCTTGACCGCAAATCAGCCGAGCTTGACCCTATTGGTCTTGCTTCCCGTGGCTTCCCCTGAATTTGGCAGTGTGCTAGCCTTTCCAAGGTTTCAGGGGTTCATCCGGGGAATGCCGGGTGAACGGGTACAACGGGGAGGTCAACGTCATGCGCAAATTTATTGCAGCTGTAATCGCCGCGCTGGTTGTGGTGGCGCCTTTGGGCGCCGTCGCTCAGGCGCCGGCTGCGCCGCCGCCCATGCCGCCGCTGCCTTATGGCGCGGGCATTTCGATGGAGGCCGCCAAGAAGGCGCTGGCGGCTGCCGAGGCGGAGGCCAGGAAAAACAATTGGCCGGTTGCCATCGCTATCGTCGACAGTTCGGGCAAACTGGCGGCGTTCTCCAAGATGGACAACACCCAGCATGGCAGTGTCGACATCGCCATTGGCAAGGCAGTGACGGCCAACAATCTCAAGCGGCCGACCAAGGCCTTGCAGGACAGTCTCGCCCAGGGCGGCGTCAATCTGCGCCTGCTCGGCCAGCCTGGCATCACGCCGCTCGAAGGTGGGGTTCCGATCATCGTTGATGGCAAGATCATCGGCGCCATCGGCGCCTCGGGCGTGCTGTCGAGCCAGGACGCCGAGGTCGCCATGGCTGGAGCCGCCGCGGTAAAATAGCGGACGCAGCCGAAGGCATCTCGATGCAGTGCTTAACCCAAAAGCGGGGTCACAGGTTTGGGGTCAGGTCTCGACATGACAGTTTTACCCAAACTCTTAGCATCCCCAACACCTCACCCCGCCCTTGCCGCCCGGCGCACGGTGATAGTGCCCCTGTTGCGCAGCTTTGCCAAATCGTAATCGAACTACATTCCATGTCCATCCCCCTATCGTCGGCCGTTCGGTCCATTTTGCCCCAATCATGAGGCACAGGTTCAAGCCGCGCGCGGGTGAACGTCGCGCTCAATCGTCACGCCGCGTTCCTGCCTCACCCTGGTCAGGTCGTGCATCGCCTGCAGATTTACCCAGAATTCCGGGCTTGTCCCGAAGAACCGCGCCAGCCGCAACGCGGTGTCCGCCGTCACCGAGCGTTCGCCTTTGACAATCGCGCCGATGCGTGTGGCGGGCACGCGCAGCGCCATGGCAAGCGCGTTCACAGACATGCCCAGCGGCTTTAGAAATTCCTCCGCCAGCACTTCGCCTGGATGGGTGGTAATGCGATTGGGGGTGGCTACCCCGTTAGTGGTAATCGACGATTTCGACATGTTCCGGCCCCTCCCTGGTCCATATGAAGCAGATGCGCCATTGATCATTGATCCGGATCGAGTGCTGGCCGCGCCGGTCTCCCGAAAGCGCTTCCAGCCGGTTTGCTGGCGGCGCGCGCAAGTCGCCAAGTTCGCGGGCATGGTGAAGCATGTCGAGCTTGCGCACAGCCTGCTTTTCAATGCCGCTGAACCGCTTGACGAAAGCGCCCATCCACACCTGCCCGGTCGCGCGGTCCCGAAACGATCTGATCATTGCAATGACATTGTATATCGTTGAACGTAATACGTCAAGCGTATAAAAATTGTTTGCCGATAGCACATGATGTGTCCGGTTTTCCGGCGCGGGTTTTTCATGGTCATGGGAATAATCAGCACAGTATAGCGTTTTGACCCGGTAAGCTATAAAGCTTGCCGGGAAAACCGGCAATTAACTATACACTGTCACCAATTAGGCGGCGAGAGGTGTTCCAATTAAA
>JAUSQH010000226.1 GCA_030652895.1 Alphaproteobacteria bacterium | reverse complement strand
ATCAGGGTGGACTTGCCCGAACCGCTTGGGCCGCAAATAACAATCCGGTCGCCCCGTCTGACAGTCAGGTCAATTTCTTTCAGCGCGTGGAATGCGCCGTACCATTTATTGAGTCGGGTAATTTCAATAGCCATGGAATCTTCGTTCACGCGCGCCGTGTCCCCTCGTTTAAGCGGGCCTCAAGACGCATGGAATACCGCGACATCGAATAACATATAATCCAGTAAACCAGAGCGGCAAACGCATAGCCCGTGGCGGCAGTTTGCGGAGTTGCCCAGTTTGCATCGGAAAAGTTCACCTGTATGCTGCCAAGAAAGTCAAACAGTCCCACAATCATAACCAATGTCGTGTCCTTGAATAGGCCGATAAACGTATTCACGATGCCCGGGATTACCAAGCGTAACGCCTGCGGCATGATAATTAGCAGATTCGCCTGCCAGAAACCCAATCCCAGCGCGCTGGCCGCTTCATACTGGCCACGCGGGATGGCCTGCAACCCACCGCGCACCACTTCCGCCATATAAGCGGAAGAAAACAGCGCCACACCTATCAACACCCGCAGCAATTTATCGAAATTGGTTCCCGCCGGCAAAAACAGCGGCAACATGACGCTGGCCATGAATAGCACAGTAATCAAAGGCACACCGCGCCACGCTTCAATATAGATCACCGACAATACACGCATCACCGGCATTTGTGAGCGCCGCCCCAGCGCCAATACAATACCAAGCGGGAATGAAACAACGATGCCCACGGACGCCACCACAAAGGTCAGCAGCAAACCGCCCCAAAGCGTAGTTTCCACTTCCGGCAGACCGAACCTTCCGCCCGTCAGCAAAATATAGGCAATGACAGGATAGATCAGCAATCCAAACACCGCAATGTAACGCCGCCCCGGCATACGCTCGATCATCAACAGGCCAACAGTCAGCGCGCCAGCCAAAAACGCCAGATCCACACGCCAGCGTTCTTCAAACGTATAAGTGCCATATATAAACTGACCGAATTTTGCGGCAACGAACGCCCAACAGGCGCCGGCGCCTTCGACCAGGCAGGCTTCGCGCCCGCTGCCTTGCCACACAGCATCAAGCAACGCCCATTCTATTAGCGGCGGCACGACGGTCCACAACACATACATGCCAAACAGCGTCAGCAGCGTATTGCTTGCCGAGGAAAACAGATTGCCCCGCAGCCACCCCAACACACCCACATTCATCCCAGGAGGTGGGGTCTCGACCAGATAGGTGTCGCGAACAAAGCTCATCGTTCCACCAATGCGATACGCGAATTGTAAAAATTCATCGCCGCCGACGTCAGCAAACTAAGGCCGAGATAAACCGCCATGGTGATCGTCAGCACCTCGATCGCCTGCCCGGTCTGGTTAAGTACGGTTCCGGCAAATACCGACGCCAGTTCAGGATAGGCCAACGCCGCCGCGAGAGACGAGTTTTTCGTAAGGTTTAAATACTGGCTGGTCAGTGGGGGAATAATCACTCTTAAGGCCTGCGGAATAACCACAAGCCTTAAGATTTGCGTCCGGCGCAGCCCCAGCGCCTGAGCGGCCTCACTCTGGCCCCAGCTCACAGCCTGAATGCCGGAACGCACAATCTCCGCAATAAAGGCCGCCGTATAGATAGAGAGCGCCAACACCAGCGCCAGCAATTCCGGAATGGCGCGCAAACCCCCGACAAAATTAAAGCCACGCAATTCCGGCACCTCGAAATGCAGCGGCGCCCCGGCAAGCCAGAATGTGATCAAGGGCAAGCCAAACAGCAAACCAAGGCTGGGCCACATTATGGGCAGACCGCGCCCGGTCGCGATGCGCCTGCGCTGCGACCAATGGCGCAGAAAAACAATGCCCAGCAGCGCGATGAAAAATGCCGCAACAACAAATCCGAACCCTGGCTCGCCCACTGGCGCGGGTAAATACAGACCGCGATTATTCATCAGCAGACTTCCAATCTCCAGACTGTTACGCGGAGCCGGCAGATTGCTGAGCACGGCGGTATACCAGAACAGGATTTGCAGCAGCAGCGGGATATTACGAAAAGTTTCGATGTACACAGTGGCGAGCCGCGCCACCAGCCAGTTGGGAGACAGGCGCGCGATACCAACCAGAAAGCCCACAACCGTAGCAAAGAAAATACCAATCCCGGCCACCAGCAAGGTGTTCAGCAGAGCCACCAGAAATGCGCGGCCATACGATGAGGATTCGGAATATTCTATCAATGTCTGGCTGATGCCAAAGCCAGCGGTATGCTGCAAAAAGCCGAAGCCGGAGGCGACATTCAGCGCGTTAAGATTGTCTACCGTGTTGGTGACAATGATTGCGATAAACCCACCAACCACCAGCACAGCGAGAATCTGAAAAAACCACGCACGAATGCGCGGATCATTCCAGAATGCCTGCGTGCGCATACCCGTAAATCAGCGAATTGGCGGTGCGTACTGAATGCCACCTTGCGTGTACAAGGCATTCAGACCACGCGGAATACCCAGCGGCGAGTCCTTGCCCACATTTCTGTCAAACATTTCTGCGTAATTGCCGACTTTGGCAATAATGTTATAGGCCCAGTCATCTGAAAGCCCCATACCTTCGCCGAATTTTCCCTCCGTACCGAGCACACGGCGAATTTCCGGATTGTCGCTTTCGCGCATCCCCGCCACGTTCCCGGAATTGAGCCCAAGTTCTTCCGCGTTAAGCATCGTGTACAACGTCCAGGATACAATGTCCCCCCATTGATTATCCCCATGCCGGACTACCGGGCCCAAGGGCTCCTTGGAGATAATTTCCGGCAGGACAATATTTTCCTGCGGATCCTTTAAGGTGAGCCGGTTGGCGTAAAGGCCGGACCGGTCCGTCGTATAGGTATCACAACGTCCGGATTCATAAGCGGCAACAACCTCGTCGTCTTTCTCAAACGTGATCGGTTCATACTTCATGTTGTTGGAACGGAAATAGTCGGCCAGAGTCAGTGACGTGGACGTCCCCATCAATACGCAAACGCTGGCGCCATCCAGATCTTTGGCGCTTTTGACGCCAGAGCTTTTACGCACCATGAACCCCTGCCCGTCATAATAAATGACACCGCGAAAGTCGAAGCCCAACGCCGTATCGCGCGACAGCGCCCAGGTGGTATTGCGTGACAGCACATCGATCTCGCCGGACTGCAGGGCGGTGAAGCGCTCCTTGGCCGACAATGGTGTGAACTTGACCTTTTCCGGATCACCGAAAATCGCCGCGGCAATCGCCCGGCACAAATCGACATCGATACCCGTCCAGCCGCCCTTGTCATCCGGGCTGGAAAACCCCTTTAATCCCTGGCTGACCCCGCATTGCACAAAGCCCTTCTTTTTCACGTCGTCCAGGGTGGTGGCGGATGCCGCAGAGGCGAACGCGATCAACGCCGCAGTTGAAGCCAATAGTAGATACCTGCGCATTACGCTAACCCCCTTCTCGTGATTGTTTCAGAATCAAGAGATGTTACAATGATGTGCACGTCATCAACAGTTTTTTCGGGAAGGTCAATACAATGCGGTGACATCAAGCCCGGCTAAATCAGCTGCGCGCCCTGTTCAGAGTGCCCTGGTTCCGCCGGTAGAGATGCTCTTCACTTTCATCCGATAACCTGGTTCCGCCCTGATCCGGCCCCCCAATAGTCACGCGGTCCGCCGGCAGGCGCAAACTAACTTCAGTTCCGATTTGCGGCCTGGATTGTATGGTCAGCGAGCCGCCATGCATTTCCAATAATGCCTTTGCCAGCGGCAATCCAAGGCCGGTGTCATACGCATCGACCACATTTCCGCTTTCCGCCGCCCGCTCAAATGGCGTTAACGCCCGCTGAATTTCGACCTCGGACATGCCAACGCCATCGTCGGCGATAACGATTTCCAGCCCGCAGTCGTCCGTTGCACGCCAACTGACCCCGACAGTCTGGCCATCTCCCGAAAAATTGACCGCATTCTCCAGAAGACTAACAAGCGATTGTTTCAGGCGTATGCGGTCAACGGCAAGGCGATATTGCGGCATATCTGGCGCCAGACGTATTTCCACCTGCTTCATCGCCGCGGCCGGTGAAGCCATGCTGATCGCCGATTCAACCAACATCTGCAAATCAAACTCATCATCAGATAACAGCAGCGAACCGCTTTCGATCTTCGACAGATCAAGAATATCGTTTATCGTTCCCAGTAACTGGTCCCCGCTCGCCGAGATATCCCCGGCATAGTCCGCGTACCGGCGATCCCCCAAAGGCCCGAACACTTCCTGCTGAAGCAGTTCGGAAAAGCCGATAATGGAATTCAGCGGCGTTCGTAATTCGTGACTTATATTGGCGATAAAACGGGACTTTGCGGCGTTCGCGAGTTCCGCATCCAGAAGAGATCCCTGTAACCGGGTCAGCATTTCCCGCCGCTCAAAGCGCAGCCGCAGCGATTCAGTCAATGTGGCGTTAGCCGTAAGCGCGCCACGCGCAAAAATCAGTCCGATCAAAGCAACGCCCGCCGCCATGATGAAATAATCAAGTTGCTGTTCCTTCGAAAGACGCAGGATTACCGGTCCGTTCACACAGACAACGGCTACAATAATTGCCGGCCTCAAAGGCAGGAACTTAGTCATAACTGAGATATTGCCAATCAGCGCCGCCGAGGCAAGCACACCAATTGTCATTACAGAAACCGGATCCCAGAATACGAAGAAAAGACTGCTCCACGCCGTACTCATGACGCCAATCTGTAAGGTGAAAAGCATCGCCCATCTCAGATAATCAGGCTCTGCGCTACCGGAGTTACTAATGGCGCGATTAAAAAGCGCCGAGAGAAGAAGCCCCGAAACGCTGGCCAGCGCGAAAACGGCACTCCACGCAAGCGCCATAGTCAGGCTGGTCTTTTCCGCAGCAACAAAGCCCAGCGCGATAAGGCCAGCCCCCGAGATAAAGATAAGTACATCCAGGACGGATCCCTTGGCGATCAAGCGCACTTGCTCGCTTAATATTTCCTCAAGGATTTTACCCTGTGAATCCCTGGCGAACAGCCGGGAAAATAAATTTCGCAACATAGACACGCCTTAAAAAGAAATTCGCATAAAAATAGCTAGTAAATCGGGTACGTAAAAACCGTAATAAGATGAATTTATTGAAGCGGCATGTTAAAGATAAAATTAGGCTGTGTGTCAACAACTAGCGCCTGGACCGGCAAATTAAGATTCAGGCGCAAGCAAAAACACCGGGATATCGCGTGAGGTTCTGTCCTGGTAAACTTGATAATCCGGATACATAGCGACCAGACGTGGCCACAACTCCGCCTTGCGCTGTGCGCTCGCCGTACTGGCCTGCACATTCATCGTCGTTGCGCCGATTTGAACTTGCGCATTAGGCATTTTAAGCAAATTCACTGCCCAGGCGGGAGGTTTATCAGCCCCTGCAAATGATCCTACGATAGCGTAAGTTGAATCGCCCACATCCAGATACAGCAACGGCGTGGTGCGCGGTTGGCCGCTTTTATTCCCGGTTGTGGTTAACAATATGATCGGCGCATTGAACATCCGCCCACCAATCCGGCCGCCTGAAATGCGATACAACCAAACATGTGCCTTGGACATCGTGGTCGCGACGAAATGACCAACTCCCCGCCCTGACGGTTTTGGTGGTGCCATGACAACTCCCCATTTGAGAATCACAATCATATAAGTTGGACATCACACAGCGCATAAATCAAGGACGAAGTGAGCTATGCTGTATGTCACTATATGTGTCATTAGGGTTATTGGCTATTATAGGCGATTAAGGGAGAGAAATATGTTCGATCTAACTGGCAAATGCGCTCTTGTTACTGGAGCCACCGGGGGTATTGGCGGCGCCGTCGCGCGCGCGTTGCATGCGCGTGGCGCGTCCGTCGGTCTTTCGGGCACCCGCCAGGAGATGCTGCGCGAACTGGCTGCGGAGCTTGGCGCACGCGCGCACGTGCTGCCGTGCGATCTGGCAGATGCTGCTGCTGTGGGCGCGCTTCCCAAACAGGCGGAAGAGGCAATGGGTCAAATTGATATCCTGGTGAATAATGCAGGGCTGACCCGCGATAATCTGTTCATGCGCATGAAGGATGAGGAATGGGACACGGTGCTGAGTGTCAACCTGACCTCCGCTTTCAAGCTGTCCCGCGGGGTGCTGCGCGGCATGATGAAGCGGCGCTGGGGGCGAATCATCTCGATCACATCCGTCGTCGGCGTCACCGGCAATCCGGGTCAGGGCAACTATGCCGCCTCGAAAGCTGGCATGATCGGCATGAGCAAAAGCCTGGCCCAGGAAATCGCCAGCCGGGGCATCACCGTCAATTGCGTGGCCCCTGGCATGATCAAGACCGCCATGACCGACGCACTGGATGACGGGCAGCGGGCCCGGCTGCTGGACGCTATACCCGCCGGACGGCTTGGCGATAGTGCGGACGTGGCCAATTGTGTACTGTTTCTGGCCAGCGAGGAGACCGCCTATGTTACCGGCCAGACCCTGCATGTGAATGGCGGCATGGCCATGATATGATGCTAATTTCGGGCTTTCGGGTAACTGGCGTTGCGCAATAAAGTATGCTACCTGCACACCCTGATATAAACCCAAATAGGCGGCCCCTGGGTTGGGGATTAGCTGAACTACCAGAAAGGACATTTGCATGAGCGACATCGCCGCCACCGTTAAGAAGATTGTGATTGAGCATTTAGGCGTAGAAGCGGAAAAAGTCGTTGAAGGCGCAAGCTTTATAGACGACCTGGGCGCCGATAGCCTGGACACGGTTGAACTTGTAATGGCGTTTGAAGAAGAATTCGGTGTCGAAATTCCCGACGACGCAGCCGAAAATATTCAAACTGTACAAGACGCTATCAATTTTCTGAAGTCCGCGAAGAGCTGATATCACTCTCATGAGACGCGTAGTAGTCACCGGAATGGGTATGGTGACGCCACTCGGCGACGGGGTGGACGTCAATTGGCGGCGCTTGCTTGCAGGCCATAGCGGCGCGGGGCCAATTACGCGATTCGACGCATCGCAATATGCGGCGCGCATCGCCTGTGAAGTGCCACGTGGTGACGGCGGTGACGGCACATTTAACGCCGACACCTATGTATCGCCCAAAGAACAGCGCCGCATGGACGACTTTATTATTTACGGCATCGCCGCCGCCAAACAGGCAATTCTTGATTCGGGCTGGGAAGCCAGCAGCGAAGAAGACCGTTGCCGGGCCGGTGTGATGATCGGTTCTGGCATTGGCGGCCTGCCAGGAATTGAAAAGGCGTCGCTGGAACTGGCGGAGCGCGGACCGCGCCGGGTCAGCCCATTCTTTATCACCGGAAGACTGATCAACCTTGTCTCGGGCAATGTCTCGATCGAGTTTGGCCTCAAGGGCCCGAACCATTCGGTGGTTACCGCCTGCGCATCCGGTTCACACGCCATTGGCGACGCCGCTCGGCTCATTCAATATGACGACGCCGACGTGATGGTCGCCGGCGGC
>JAUSQH010000211.1 GCA_030652895.1 Alphaproteobacteria bacterium | reverse complement strand
TCGGCCAGCGCGATGCTGGCCAAGACAGCCGAGATCGTCACCAGCCACGACATCATCGAGGGTTGACGCGGCTCACGATCTCGACCGGGGTTGCCGATAACCCGGCTGAGCCTGGAGCGAATGATGAAGAAGCTTGGACTTTCCGCGATCACCCTGTCACTGCTGACGCTGGCCGGCCAGGCCAGCGCCGGGCGGCCGCTGGCCACCGACGACGCCGCCACCGCCGACAGCGGACGCTGCCAGCTCGAAAGCTGGTTTGAGCGCTCCGGCGCCGACCGCATGCTCGTGCTGGCGCCGGCCTGCGGCGTGGCCTCGGGCATGGAACTGGGCGTTGACTACACCGTGCGCCGACCGCGCCATCCCACGCACTCGAGCGGCGGACTGGCCTTCAAGTGGGTTCCCGAGGCCTGGCGCAGCCAGACGCGCCTGGGCACGGTCGACCTCGGCCTCAAGCTGGGCAGCGGCTACGAGCGGCCGGCGGGCGCGGGCTGGCACAGCAGCCAAAGCTTGGCCCTGGCGCTGGTGTCGTGGACACCGAACGCCGACTGGGCCGTGCACGCCAACCTGGGCCCGGTGCGCCAGCGTGGCGGCGGCGCCAACGCCACCTTGCTGAACGTGGCGGTCAGCTGGGCACCGAGTGAGCGCGTGCTCATCTTCGGCGAAAGCCAGGCCAACGACCGCCGCGCCAGCTTCGGCGGCACCGTCAACACCGCCGGTGCACGCTGGTGGGTGATGAAAGACAAGTTCGGCCTCGACCTGACGGCTGGCCGTGAAGCCGGCGCCGGCACGCCGACGGCGTGGACGCTGGGATTCGGCTGGTACGGGCTCGGGCGTTAGAGCCCCTCAAGCGCGCGCGCCGCGCTTGATCTGAATCAGCCCCCGGGGTCTACTCGGGCCTGACCCTGGGGCTTGGGCATTGCAGCCTGGTCCCGGGAGTGCCGTGGAGTCTGATTCAGCGCCGACAACCCCATCGCCCGCGGCGCCCACCGTAGCCGCGCTGATCGAACTCGTGGCTGCCTTGCTGGCCGAGTTGCATGCTGGCGCGCCCGGCCTGCCAGCGGTGACGCCGGCCAGCGTGCTCGACCGCGACCTCGGGCTCGACAGCCTGGCGCGGATGGAATTGCTGCTGCGCATCGAGCGCGCGTTCGCCGTCGCGCTGCCCGAAGACAGCCTGCAGCGCGCCGACACCGTGGCCGACCTCTGGCTGGCCGTGCAGCGTGCCCGGCCCGGCGCACCGGCCGGCGCCATCGCGCCGCCG
>JAUSQH010000208.1 GCA_030652895.1 Alphaproteobacteria bacterium | reverse complement strand
CCCTGCCTGCGCAAGGATTTCATGTATGATCCCTATCAGGTGTTCGAGGCGCGGGCCTGGGGCGCCGATTGCGTCCTGATCATTATGGCCGCGGTATCGGATGCGCAGGCGGCGGAACTGGAAAGCGCCGCACGAAGCCTTGATATGGACGTGCTGGTGGAAGTGCATAATGACGATGAACTGGCGCGGGCGCTTGATCTTTCCAGTAAGCTAATCGGTATAAACAACCGTAATTTAAAGACATTCGAGACCAGTATTGATACAACGATACACCTTAAAAAGCGGATGCCGGACGACATTTTGGTGGTGGGTGAAAGTGGTTTAAGCACACCGGCAGACCTGGCGCGCTGTGCTTCTGCCGGGGTTAACTGCTTTCTGGTTGGAGAAAGTCTGATGCGCCAAAACGATGTTGAAGCGGCCACCCGCGCACTGCTTGCGAGGGCGCTCTAGTCATGGCGGGCAAACGTCTGACGCATTTTGACGAAAAAGGCCAGGCAGCCATGGTCGATGTATCGGGTAAGGCCGAGACTGTGCGGGTCGCCATCGCGATCAGTCATGTCACCATGCGGCCAGAGACCCTGAAACTGATTGTCGACGGCGGTATTGGCAAGGGCGACGTGTTGGGCGTTGCGCGGCTGGCCGGGATCATGGGTGCGAAACGCACCGCCGATCTGATCCCGCTCTGCCATCCGCTGGCGCTAAGCCAGGTGACGGTTGATCTGATTCCCGATGCGGACAGGAACCGGATCGAGATCATTGCGACAGCGAAATTAACCGGCCGTACCGGTGTGGAAATGGAAGCATTAACAGCAGCTTCCATCGCTGCTTTAACTATTTACGATATGTGCAAGGCGGCGGATAAGGGGATGATCATCGGCCCGACTTTTCTGAAACACAAGTCCGGCGGCAAGTCGGGCGACTATAACGCGCCCTGACCGGATGGCGGGCCAACCCCTTATTCCCGTCGACGAAGCGCTGGCGCGCATCACAGGTGCACTGGCCCCGGTTGGGGTGGAGTGGGTGAATATCGCGCAGGCGCATGGCCGTGTGCTGGCCGGGGATGTCACCTCAAACCGTACCCAGCCGCCGTTTGCAGTCTCGGCGATGGACGGCTATGCGGTCCGGGCCGGAGATGTGGCGACAGTGCCAGCAACGCTGAGGGTCGTCGGGCAGGCCCCGGCGGGCGGTGCGTTTAATGGGACCGTCGGGCCGGGGCAGACGGTGCGTATTTTTACCGGCGGCCCTGTGCCAATGGGGGCGGACACTATCGTCATTCAGGAAGACACCCAGGCGGAGGGCGATCAGATGACCGTTACCCGACCGGTGACGCCGGGCAGGCACATTCGCGCCGAGGGGCTGGATTTTCGTACCGGCGATGTCATGCTGGCGGTGGGCCGTCGGCTTTCTGCACGCGATGTGGCGTTGGCCGCCGCAATGAATGTGCCATGGTTGTTGGTGCGGCGCCGCCCGCGTATTGCGCTGCTGGCCACTGGCGATGAACTGGTGCGCCCGGGTGAGCCGATCGGTCCGCACCAGATTGTCAGCTCCAATGCGCTGGGGCTCGCGGCCATGATCGCGGTGTGTGGGGGCGAGGCCATTGATCTGGGCATCGCCGCCGACAATCGTGACGAGCTGCGCGCCATGGCGCAGGGCGCGCGGGGTGCGGATATGCTGATCACCCTGGGCGGGGCATCGGTGGGCGACCATGATCTGGTGCAAAGTGTGCTGGGCGAGATAGGTCTGAAGGTGGATTTCTGGAAAATCGCCATGCGCCCCGGCAAGCCGCTGATCTTCGGCCACATGAATGAGACCCCGATGCTGGGCCTGCCGGGCAATCCGGTGTCATCGATGGTCTGTGGGCTTTTATTTGTGCGTCCGGCCATTTCGGCGTTGCTGGGAGAGGCCGGCGGCGGAAATTATACGCGCACCGCCATTCTTGGCGCGGATATGGGACCCAACGATAACCGGCAGGATTATGTGCGCGCCAGCCTCAGCGCTGATGGCGTCGCCACCGCATTCAGGGTGCAGGACAGCGCCATGCTGTCCAGCCTGGCCCAGGCCGGATGCCTCATCATCCGCCCGCCCCACGCCCCCGCCGCCAAGGCGGGCGATGCCGTGCAGGTGCTGTTGCTGGATGGCGACTAAGCGGGCCGCGAGCGGCACACGGCGCGCCGCCAGGGGGGCGGCAGGTCTGTTCGGGCATAATAGCCGCGTGTGTAGAAATAGTCGTTACCGGGCTCATCTATGACCCGTAATAGCTCAAGTTTTGTGGCGGCTTCATCTAGCAGCACGACGAACGTCTTTCGCTACTGTCAGCCCGCTGGCCATGAACGGTATCGGGTTCGTGTGGCGGCCACCAACTATTTATTGTGCGATGCAGCATAAATTCATTGACAAGGCGGGCGCAGAATCGGTATATCGGCGGCGGGCCGCTTCCTCCCAACGGGAAGTATTACAGAAGGATGGCGCCGATGGTTGCCGCTGCTACGAAGGGTGTGCCGAATATTCGGCCTATGAACCCGCATTTTTCATCCGGCCCCTGCGCCAAGCACCCCGGATGGTCCCTCGAAAATCTGCAAAACGCCTGCCTGGGCCGTTCGCATCGCTCCAAACCTGGCAAGGCGAAACTTGCCGAAGCCATTACAAGAACCGCCACACTGCTTGGCATGCCCGGGGATTACCGGCTGGCGATTGTCCCGGCGTCCGACACCGGCGCCGTCGAAATGGCGTTGTGGTCGCTGCTGGGCGCGCGGGGCATTGATATTCTGGCGTGGGAATCGTTCGGCTCGGGCTGGGTGAACGATGTCATGAAGCAATTGAAGCTCAAGGATGTCCGGGTTTTTGAATCGGATTATGGCGTGCTGCCCGACCTTGCGCAGGTGGACAAAGACCGCGATGTGATTTTTACCTGGAACGGCACCACATCCGGGGTGCGTGTGCCGGATGGAAAATGGATTGCGGCGGATCGCGGCGGTCTGACCATTTGCGATGCGACCTCTGCGGCGTTTGCACAGGAACTGCCATGGGATAAATTGGATGTCGCGACTTTTTCCTGGCAGAAAGTGCTGGGGAGCGAAGCGGCGCATGGTATGCTGGCGCTATCGCCGCGCGCTGTGGAACGGCTTGAAAGTTACACGCCCCCTTGGCCGATGCCGAAACTTTTCCGCATGACCAGCGGCGGCAAGCTGATGCAGGATTTATTTCAGGGCGCCACCATCAACACGCCGTCCATGCTGGCGGTGGAAGATTATCTCAGCGCTTTGTCGTGGGCGGAAAAGATTGGGGGTTTGCCCGCGTTGATCGCACGTGCGGATGCGAATCTGAAAATAATTTCTGATTGGGTTGGGCGTACGCACTGGGTTGATTTCCTTGCCGCAGAGCCCGCTATCCGTTCCAATACATCTGTCTGTTTACGGATTGTCGATCCTTCGTTTACTGCACTTGATGGGGCAGGACAGACGAAAGCGGCGAAACAGATTGCCAGCCTGCTGGAGGCCGAAAATATTGCGTATGACATCGATTCATACCGCGATGCGCCGCCGGGACTGCGGATATGGGCGGGCGCGACTGTGGAAGGGGCCGATCTTACGGCGCTGCTGCCATGGCTTGAATGGGCCTGGGGCCAGATCAAGAATTAAACGCGCGCCTGATTCCTCTTTAGTTGTCTATCCTGTAACAGGAGCATCTCAATGCCAAAAGTTCTGATATCAGACGCCATGAGTGATCGCGCGGCGGAAATTTTCCGGGAACGCGGTGTGGACGTGGACGTAAAAACCGGCCTTAAACCGGCCGAATTGATTGCCATTATCGGTGACTATGACGGCGTGGCGATCCGCTCCAGCAGCAAGGTGACGGCGGACGTGATCGCTGCGGGGAAAAACCTGCGGGTCATAGGCCGTGCCGGTATTGGCGTCGACAATGTGGATGTGCCTGCGGCCACGGCGCGCGGCATCGTGGTGATGAACACGCCCTATGGCAATGCGATTACCACGGCGGAGCATGCGATATCGCTGATGCTGGCGACGGCGCGGCAGATTCCCGAAGCCAATCAATCGACCAAGGCGGGCAAGTGGGAAAAAAACCGCTTCATGGGAGTTGAGGTAACGGGCAAGACGCTGGGTATTATCGGCTGCGGTAATATTGGCGCGATTGTCGCTGATCGCGGGCGCGGTTTGCGCATGAAGGTCGTGGCCTATGATCCCTTCCTGTCTCCGGAAAAAGCCAAGGAATTGGGTGTCGAGCGGGTGGAGCTTGACGTGCTGTTCAAGCGCGCCGATTTCATCTCGTTACACACGCCGCTGACCGATCAGACGCGCAATATCATCGATGCTGCCGCCATAACAAAAATGAAGCAGGGCGTGCGCATCATCAATTGCGCGCGCGGCGGATTGGTCGTCGAAAAGGACTTGCTGGCGGCGCTTGATTCCGGGCATGTCGCCGCCGCCGCGCTCGATGTGTTCGAGGTGGAGCCGGCCACGGACAATCCTTTGTTTGCCCATGAAAATGTCATTGCGACACCGCATCTGGGCGCGTCCACGACCGAAGCGCAGGAAAATGTGGCGTTGCAGGTCGCCGAACAGATGGCGGATTTTCTGATTGATGGCGCGGTGACCAACGCCCTCAACATGCCATCGCTCAGTGCCGAAGAGGCGGCCCTTCTTGCGCCCTATATGAAACTGGCGGAACAGTTGGGCATGTTTGCCGGTCAGCTAACTGAAACGGGCATCAAGGAAGTCGAACTGGAATATGAAGGCGTGGTCGCCGATCTCAATACCAAGGCGTTGACCTCGACGGCCCTGTGCGGGCTGTTGACGCCGCTATTGTCGAATGTGAATGTGGTTAGCGCCCCCTCCGTCGCGCGTGAACGCGGCATTCGGGTAAGCGAAACCATGGGGCCGCAACAAGGCGCCTATCACACCTATATGCGCCTGACCGTAGTGACGGAAAATCAGCGCCGCAGCGTTGCCGGGACACTGTTTGCGGACCGTAACCCGCGCATCATTCAGGTCAAGGGGATCGATCTGGAGGCCGAGCTTGGCCCGCACATGCTCTATGTGACCAATGAAGACAAGCCGGGCTTTATCGGCCGGCTGGGTACCGTTCTGGGCGAAGCCGGTGTTAATATCGCAACGTTCCATCTTGGCCGCGAAAAGGCGCAGGGTAACGCCATCGCGCTGATCGAGGTGGACGAGGCGATAAGTGATGCGGTGCTGGCCAGTGTCCGCGACATCCCCATGGTGGTGCAGGCCAAGGCGCTAAATTTCTAAGGGGGCTTACCTGCGCCGTGATGTGAGAAGTTTTAATCTGGCTGGTTGCTGAAAAAACGTTCCGCAAGTCCGGTGTGCCGTTCAGTAAACCAGTTCAAACCGGAGGCACGGCGTTAATGGATCACACTCCATGGTCATAATCATCAATGCGCTGCTTCCGGTATTTCTTATTATCGCCCTTGGCTGGGGGATCAGGCGCATGGGCTTTGCCGATTCCGCCCTGTGGGCGCCGCTGGAGCGGCTGATTTATTTTATTCTGTTTCCATGTCTGCTCGTGCAAACGCTGGCGACGGCCGATCTTGCCGGGGTCGATGTCGGGCCGATGGGCGCGGCGTTGCTGAGCGCCATCTTCGTCATGACGGGCGGGCTTACGGTCATGCGCGCCCGGCTGAATCTTAACGGCGCGGAATATTCCAGTCTGTTTCAGGGCGCGGTGCGCTGGAACGGCTTTGTCGGTATTGCCGCAGCATCCAGCCTGTTCGGATCGGCCGGCGTGACGCTGATGGCCATCGCCATCGCCTTCATGGTGCCGACGGTGAATTTACTGAGCATCTATGTGCTGACCCGCCATGCGAGTGCGCAACCCGCACACATGCGCGCGGCGCTGATCGCGGTGATCCGTAATCCGCTGATCGTGGCCTGTCTGATTGGCATTCTGCTGAATGTCAGCGGGCTCGGCCTGGCCCCCGTTATCGACACCAGCTTTGATGTATTGGGTAGTGCGGCGCTGCCGCTGGGGCTGCTGGCGGTGGGGGCGGCCCTTGATCTTTCCCATATGCGGCAATTCGGTGGCCCGATTCTGCTCGGGACCGGATTGAAAATGCTGGGCATGCCAGTATTGGTAGCGCTCACCACCTGGGGTTTCGGGGTGGAAGGCATCACCCGTGACATCGCCATTCTGTGCGCGTCGGTCCCCGGCGCGACGTCGTCCTATATACTGGCCCGGCAATTAGGGGGTGACGCTCGTATGATGGCCGGAATGATCACGGCGACGACGGTTGTTGCGCTCGTCACCATGCCGCTGATCCTGGCGCTGTTTACCTAAAGGTCTTCTTCGTCGGGCAGATCTTCTTCCAGTATCGCCATATGAAAGTTGTAGCACAGATCGCCGTCTTCATTGTCGCGGCTGACCACGGCTATGAATTCTTGGTCAAGAAATACTTCAACCGAATCCTTGGTAGCCGTTTTAGGATCGAGGAGAATATTCGGGTTGCCCAGTGTGTCGCGCAGATATTTCTGCACTATCCGGATTTCTGTCTTATTCATGTTTTCAGTTCCCCCTTATCTTCAATCCGCTTCGTGTTAGCAGAGACCACGCCGCTTGGCTATGGCCCAGGCAATTAATTGCCGCTTGCGGCGGCGGGACTTCGGCCTTATATGACTCGCTTTAATGAGCAACCCCGGCACACAGCAAGCTATCCGTTTCCCGCATCGGCATTTATTGGGGATAAAGGATCTGTCCGCTCCGGACATTGATCAGATACTTGATCTTGCTGACTCCTATGTCGAACTTAACCGCCAGGTCGATAAAAAGCAGAACCTGCTGCATGGCCGCACCCTTATCAATCTGTTTTTCGAAGCCTCAACGCGGACCCAAAGTTCGTTTGAGCTGGCGGGCAAGCGGCTGGGGGCCGATGTCCTGAACATGGCGGTCAGCAATTCGGCTCTGAAAAAGGGTGAAACCCTGATCGACACCGCCATGACCCTGAACGCCCTGCGCCCCGATCTGCTGGTGGTGCGCCATCAGGATTCGGGCGCTGTGGAACTGCTGGCGCAAAAAGTGGATTGCGCGGTCATCAATGCGGGCGACGGCAGCAATGAACACCCGACCCAGGCGCTGTTGGATGCGTTGACCATACGGCGGCGGCGCGGCAGCTTGCAGGGGCTGCTGGTGGCCATTTGTGGCGACATTCTGCATAGCCGGGTGGCGCGTTCAAACATCTATCTGCTGAACCGCATGGGCGCGCGGGTGCGTGTCGTCGCCCCCCCCACGCTGCTGCCCGCCCATATCGACCGGCTAGGGGTGGAGGTGCATTTTGACATGCGCGAAGGATTGCAGGACGTGGACATTGTGATGATGCTGCGGCTGCAACAGGAGCGCATGCATGGGGCCTTTGTGCCTAGTCTGCGGGAATATTTTCATTTCCATGGCCTGGACTATGAAAAACTGTCCCGCGCCAAACCCGACGCCCTGATCATGCATCCCGGCCCCATGAACCGGGGTGTTGAAATCGACAGCGAGGTTGCCGACGATATTGACCGCAGCGTCATTCGCGAACAGGTCGAGATGGGGGTAGCCGTGCGGCTGGCGGTGCTTGATCTGCTCAGTCGCAATCTGCCCGTAAATTCTTCCGCAGCGGGTGCAAAATGAGCGTGGCGGCGACAGGGTATAATTCCGCCCCCGGAACGCATCTGACCGCCTATGTGAATGCGCGCATGATCGATCCGGCCAGTGGCTATGACGGACCGGGAGAACTGCTGACCCAGGGCGGATTGATTGTGGACGCCGGACCCAAATTGTTTACGGATGGCGTCCCGGCGGAGTGCGAAATAATCGATTGCGCGGGCCAGGTTCTGTGTCCCGGCCTGATCGACATGAAAGTATTTGTCGGCGAACCGGGGGCAGAACACAAAGAAACACTGGAAAGCGCCAGTCTCGCTGCGGCGGTCGGCGGCGTCACCACCATTATCACCATGCCCAATACCGACCCGGTGATCGATGACATATCGCTGGTTGAGTTTTTGAAACGCAGGGCGCGTTTCGGCGCGCTGGTCAATGTGCATCCGATGGCGGCCGCGACCCAGGGCCTGCAAGGGATAGGAATGTCCGAGATTGGCCTGATGCGTCAGGCCGGCGCGGTTGCTTTTACCGATGGGGAGCGGGCCATCGCCAACGCCGTGCTGATGCGCCGCATCCTGAGTTACGCCAGCAGGTACGACGCCCTGATTGTGCAGCATGTGGAAGAACCCATGCTGGCCGAAGGCGGTTGTATGAACGAAGGCGAGATCGCCACCCGGCTGGGGCTTACGGGGATCCCGGACGCCGCCGAGACCATCATGCTGGAGCGTGACCTGCGTCTGGTCCAGCTTACGGGTGCGCGCTATCACGCGGATCAGCTTTCCTGCGCCGCCTCGGTGGAAATCATGCGCGCCGCCAAGCGCCAGGGCCTGCCGGTAAGTTGCGGCGTGTCGGCAGCGCATCTGGCGCTGAACGAGAATGACGTCGGCAACTACCGCACCTTTTTCAAATTGTCCCCGCCCCTGCGGCGCGAAGAAGACCGCGCCGCCCTGGTCGCGGGTGTTGCCGACGGCACGATTGATGTGATTGTCAGCGGACATAACCCCCAGGATCAGGAAAGCAAGCGCTTGCCGTTTGCCCAGGCCGCAACCGGCGGCATCGGGCTTGAAACCCTGCTTTCCGTGGCGCTTGGCTGTTTTCATAATGGGCATATTTCGCTGTGCGATTTATTGGCGCGTATGACCACCAACCCGGCGCGGCTGCTGGGCCTGCCCGGAGGAAAGCTTTCCAAGGGACAGCCCGCCGATCTGACGCTGTTTGATCCGGGAAAGTCCTGGATCGTGACGCACAATCAGGTGCGCTCCAAATCCAAAAACACACCATTCGAGGATCGCCATCTGCAGGGCGTCGTCCTACGCACCGTCGTTGCCGGCGAGACCGGGTTTATCCGGGAGGAAGTCTAGAATGCCGAATCCTATGGATTGGGGCGTCTCCGCCCCCTATTTACTGGCCGCACTTCTGGGCGGTTATCTGCTCGGCAGCATCCCGTTTGGTCTGATCCTGACCAGGCTTGCGGGGATGGGGGATATTCGCGCTATCGGTTCGGGCAATATTGGCGCGACCAATGTGCTGCGTACGGGAAACAGGTGGTTGGCATTAATGACCCTGGTGCTGGATGGCGGCAAGGGGGCGGTGGCGGTGCTGATCGTACAAAATTATGGTCCCGACGTAACGGTATCTGCGGCGGCGGGGGCATTTTTCGGGCATCTGTTTCCCGTTTGGCTGCGCTTTAAGGGTGGCAAGGGCATGGCGACATTTCTGGGTATAGCGTTGGCGCTGAACCTGGCCGTAGGTGTGCTGGCGTGCGCCACATGGGCGGCGGTGGCCGCAGTCTTACGGATTTCATCAGCGGCGACGCTGGCGGCTGCGGCCCTTACTCCGTTGTATTTCTGGTGGTTCGGGCAGGATCAACTGATGCAGCTATCGCTATTACTTGCGGTGGCGATTTGGCTAAAGCATTATGACAATATTCGCCGTCTGATGGCGGGTGAAGAACCACGCATCGGGGCTTCCGGCTCCAAATAAGGGGGCAGGGTGGCGATACTTTCCGACCGCGAGCGTGTTGATTGGCTGCGGCTGATCCGAACCCGCAATGTCGGTCCCGCAACATTCGCAAGTCTGATCGCGCAATTCGGAACAGCAGACAAGGCCATTGCCGCATTACCGGATCTGGTGCGCCGCGGTGGGCAACGCGCCGCAATCAGCATCGCGGGAAAGGCCGAAGCCGAAGCCGAGCTGGCCGCTGCGGTACGCCTTGGGGCGCGCTATGTGGCATCCTGTGAACCGGATTATCCCCCGGCACTGGCCGCCAGCGAGGCGCCACCTCCCTTGCTTTGCGTTAAAGGCGCAGCGCATCTGCTACAGCGCCCGACCGTCGCCATCGTCGGCGCGCGCAATGCGTCCGCCGCGGGCATACGCATCGCCCGGGAGCTTGCCCACGCTTTGGGGAGCCATGAACTTCTGGTAGCTTCAGGTCTTGCGCGCGGTATTGACACGGCCGCACACACCGGCGCGCTGTAAAGCGGCACCGCAGCCGTCCTGGCAGGGGGTATAGATATAATCTATCCGCCCCAGAACGAAGAGCTGCATCACCGTATTGGCGAAACCGGGGTGCTGTTGTGCGAACTGCCGCCCGGCGCCCAGCCCCAGGCGCGGCATTTTCCGCAGCGCAACCGCATCATTTCCGGGATCAGCCTTGGTGTGATCGTGGTTGAAGCGGCTCCCCGGTCCGGATCGCTGATTACCGCGCGCTATGCTGGCGAACAGGGCCGCGAGGTGTTTGTCGTGCCCGGTTCACCCCTGGACCCCAGATCGCGCGGTGGCAATGCGCTGATCCGTCAGGGTGCGACATTGGTGCAAAATGTTGAAGATGTGCTGGAGGCCCTGCACCCGTTGCTGCGCACCCCATTTGCGGAACCCGACCGCAAGGCCGCCTATTCTCCACCGGTGCTGGATATGCGCCTGATCGACAAAGCGCGGCCCGAAATTCTGGAAATGCTCGGGCCAACCGCAGTCGAAATTGACGAACTGGTGCGCCAATCTGGTCTGAGTGCTGCGGCTGTTGCCGTACTGTTGCTGGAGCTTGATCTGGCGGGGCGTCTGGAACGGCTCCCGGGACAACGGGTGGCGTTGACCGGATAGGCTACATTACGACGCAAAAGCATGTTACTTATGATGCTCAAAACAAACTTTTAATCGGACAGTTCAATGCTCACATCCATTCGCAAAAACGCGGGAAACTGGTTTACCCGGATTTTCATGTTCATCCTGGTGCTCAGTTTTGGCGTCTGGGGGGTTGCGGACTTTATTACCAGCTCGGTTGAGCCGCCGCTGGCGCGGGTTGCCGGCACCACGGTCTCCGCGCAGGAGTTTAATAACGACTTCCGCCGGGAACTGTTCCGTCTGCAACAGCAATTTGGTCCGGAATTCAGTACAGCCAGGGCGCGCGAGATGGGCTTTGACCGCGAAGTGTTGCGGCAAATGCTGGTTGGGATCATGTTTGACCGCGAGGCGGAAAGCCTGTCCCTGACCACCGCCGATCAGACCATTGCGCAGAGTATCCGGGAGAACCCCAGCTTTCGCGATAGTTTCGGCGGGTTCGACCGCAACCTATTTCAGCGCGCACTGAACGAAAATGGTTTTAGCGAGAAAGAATATTTGCGCCGCGCCCGTATGGATCTGACCCGGCGGCAGTTGATCGCGGCAGTCTCTTCGGGAGTAGTGGCGCCAAAGAAAGTTGCCGAGGCGTTATATACCTTGCGCGAAGAACAACGCATTGCGGAACTGTTGTTCGTTCCTCAAAACGCCGCGGGCAAAATTTCCGCTCCCACAGACGGAGACCTGGAAGCCTTTCACAATGCCAATGCGTCACTGTTTACTGCGCCGGAAACCCGCGCGGTCAGTTACGTGACCCTGCAGCCGGAAGATCTGGCGGAAACGATCCTGCTGGATGAACAGGATCTGCACGAGCAATATGACGCGCGACTGGCGGAATTTACGGTCACGGCAATGCGCAACCTGCAGCAGTTCGTACTGCCAGATGAAGCCGTGGCAAACGCAGCCAGCGACAAGATCAAGGCCGGTCAGGATTTTGTGGCGGTTGCCAAGCAAACATCCGGCATGAACGAAAAGGAAATGGAGCTGCTGGAAGTTACCAGGGGACAACTGCCCGCGGAAATATCCGACGCGGTATTCGCGCTGAAAGAAGGTGAAATTAGCGAACCATTGAAAAGCCCGCTGGGTTGGCATTTGGTCAAGGTCACCGCCGCGCGCTACGAACGCGTTCAGCCCTTTGAGGAAGTACGCGAAAAAATTGCCAAAGATCTGGCGGAGATCCGTGCCACTGATCTGGCCATCACGCGGGCGAACCAGTTAGAAGATGCCCGCGCGGGGGGCGCATCTCTGGAAGAAGCTGCAAGAGAATTCGAGCTGAAGCTGCACGTCATTGCGGGCATTGACCGCAATGGTAACGGGCCTGATGGCAAGCCGGTCAGGAATTTTCCCGCCGACCCGCAATTCATTGCAGATGTTTTTGACACGGATGCCGGATCAGAAAGTGATCTGCGCGAAAACAAGGATGGCGGCTACTATGTGCTGCGGGTGGATAGCATTAACCCGTCCGCCGTGCGTGCGCTTGCGGATGTGCGGAATGAAGTCACGGCTGCCTGGTACGCCCAGAAGACCGGTGAAAAGCTGGACGCGATGGCGGATGAAATGCTGAAATCAGCCCAGGCAGGCAAGGCGTTAGCGGAGATTGCCAAGCCGCTGACGCTGAAGGTGACCCAAAGCGCTCCCTTTGGCCGTGGTTTTTCGGATGAGCAGATGAGTGCTGCGCTTACAACCAAACTGTTTACGGGTAAACCCGGTGACAGCTTTGCCGGGCCCGCTCCTAAAGGCGGCTATGTCATTGCGCGGCTGAGCGAAATTAAACCGCCGCCGTTGAGCGAGAACGGAGACGCGGTGGCGCAAATGGTGCGTGATTTATCGAAGAGTTTTTCGGAAGACGTACTTGCGCAATATCAGTCCGTACTGGAGCGGCGTTATGAGGTGGAAGTAAACCACAACGTGCTGGCCAGCCTGTTTGAAGAGCAATAGCCATGCAGGTTTATCCTGATTTTGAGGCTTTCGCCGGGACGTATGACGGCGGTGCGCCACAAGTGGTGTGGACTGATCTGATTGCCGATCTCGAAACACCTGTATCGGTGATGCTGAAGCTTGCCCATCAAGGCCATACTGGCCAGCCATACAGCTTTTTGTTTGAATCGGTCGAGGGCGGCGCGACGCGCGGGCGCTATTCGTTCATCGGTATGAAACCAGATCTGATCTGGCGCTGTTATGGCGGACGCGCAGAAATTAACCGCAAGGCGCGCACGGATCAGGATGCGTGGGAGCCATGCGCGTCAGGGGCGCTTGAATCGCTTCGTACACTGGTGCGCGAAATGCGTGTTGATCTGCCCGCCAGCCTGCCCCCGATGGCGACCGGTCTGTTCGGATATATGGGATATGACATGGTGCGGCTGATGGAAAAGCTGCCCAGCCCCAACCCAGACCCGCTTGGCCTGCCCGACAGTATTTTTATCCGCCCGTCGATCATGGTGATTTTTGACAGCGTGAAGGATACGGTCAGCGTCGTTACGCCTGTATGGCCACAAGAGGGCGTGAGTGCGCGCGCGGCCTATAATCAGGCAAACGAACGCCTGAATGATGTGGTCACGGATTTTGAAAAGCCGTTGCCCCACGCCGCAAATTACCGGCTGGATGGGCTGACGCCCTTGCCCGAACCGCAATCAAATACGACGCGGGCGGAATATCACGCGATGGTGGCGCGGGCGAAAGAATATATCACCGCCGGGGATGTTTTTCAGGTAGTGCCAAGCCAGCGCTTCAGTATGCCGTTTGAATTGCCGCCGTTCGCATTATATCGCGCATTACGGCGGATCAATCCGTCGCCTTATATGAACTTTCTTGATTTTGGAAGTTTCGCGATTGTGGGATCCAGCCCGGAATTGCTGGTGCGTCTGCGCGACGATGTGGTGACCATTCGCCCTATCGCCGGTTCGCGCCCGCGCGGCGCCACGCCGGAACAGGATGCGGCAATGGCGCATGATCTGATTACGGATGAAAAAGAACGGGCCGAACATCTGATGCTGCTTGATCTCGGGCGTAACGATGTAGGCCGCGTGTCACGCATTGGCAGCGTCAAGGTCACCGGCCAGTTCATGACCGAATATTACTCCCATATCATCCATCTGGTATCCAACGTCGAAGGCCTGATCGACCCGGAATATGATGCGATTACGGCTTTGTGCGCGGGATTTCCCGCGGGCACTGTCAGCGGCGCGCCAAAAATCCGGGCGATGGAGATTATTGACGAACTGGAAAAAGAAAAGCGCGGCGTATATGCGGGCTGCGTCGGGTATTTCTCCGCCAACGGATCAATGGATAACTGCATCGCCCTGCGGACCGCAGTCGTCAAGGATAAGGTGGTTTATATTCAGGCGGGCGGGGGCGTTGTGGCCGACAGCGATCCGGAAGCGGAATATCAGGAAACCATTACCAAGGCCAAGGCCATGGTCCGGGCGGCGGAAGAGGCGGTTCGCTTCGCCTCGGCCCCCGGTAAGGGGCAGTAGCTGAGTAACCCGGACATGATAATAACGCGTTGCGTTACTGCATTATTATGCCGGGCCGCGCTGCGGGGGGAGCGTTCTGCGCGCGATTGGATTCGATCTGTTCGCGAGTTAGCTGGAACCCGATAATGATTTCATAGCCCAGGCCGTCTTTACCCTCGGGGACGGTAAATTTGATGTCGTCATATTCCTGGGCAAAGAAAGCCTCGGTTTTACCGGACTTAAATTTGACGGCGCCTTTGCGGATGGTTTTGCTGACCACCTCTCCATCCGGAGACAGCACGGCCACAAAATAAGGATACTCAAATTTGTTTGAGCTGATTGCCGGTCCAGTCTTTGCCCGAGCCTCGAAGCGAACGGACGCTTTCATCTCGTTTTTTTTTATTTCGCATTCGAGCAGGTGGGCGCGCATGAATTCCGCTTCATAAGCCGCGTTGGCCCGTTCCCGCCCCGCGCCATCGGCAAACACACGCATTTTGGATGCATCCGACAGCACACCTACCGTCGGACACACAAGGGCTACTTTACCAATTTCATTATCGGAACTGCAGGCGGCAGGCACCGTAAGTAGCGCACCAAGCAGCGCGACGCGGGAAATTACACGCATATGTTTAAATTGTCACTTATAAGAGAATATTCTGGCGCAGCGTAAAAGTCCCTGACATCTAAAGCTTGCTGTGGGTTCCGTCACACATCGGCGCCTTGCTGGTTTTCTTGCAGGCGCAAAAAAATACTTTGCGGTCGGCCTCAGCCTTATAGGGCACTGGCGCAAAGCCACTGCCTTTGTGCGCGCCATCGCAGAAGGGCTGCGTCGCTGACTTTCCGCAGGCGCACCAGAAATAATTCTTGCCAGCAACCACATCAACGGCAATAGGTTGCTTTCCAGCGATCACAGGTTCTTCCATGGAGTCTTCCTTTTCGCATATGTAGGATTAATGCTTTTGGGACATTCTAATGGTAAATGTTATACGAAGCAAATGGCCAAACCAGCCTTAACACTTTATCTGGCGGCGCCGCGCGGCTTCTGCGCAGGCGTTGACCGGGCGATTCAGATTGTCGAAAAGGCGCTGGCGAAATATGGCGCGCCGGTGTTTGTGCGCCACGAAATTGTGCATAACAGGCATGTGGTGCAAAGCCTGGAGGCGCTCGGAGCCATTTTTGTCGACGAACTCGACCAGGTCGAAGCTGGCCGGCCGGTTGTGTTTTCCGCCCACGGCGTTCCCAAATCGGTGCCTGAAATGGCGCAGGCACATGGCCTGTTTTATATCGATGCGACCTGCCCTCTGGTTTCGAAAGTGCATATTGAGGCCCAGCGTCATCACGCCTTGGGCCGCGAAATCGTACTGATTGGCCATTCGGGGCATCCGGAAGTTATCGGAACCATGGGGCAGTTGCCGGCAGGCGCGGTGACTTTGCTGGAGACCGTCGCCGACGCCAGCCGTTTTCAGCCGCGCGATGCGAAACATTTGGCCTATATCACGCAAACAACCCTTTCGGTAGATGATACGGCAAAGATCATAGCCGTGTTACGTGGGCGGTTTCCCGATCTGGCCGGGCCACCGCGCGAAGATATCTGCTACGCCACCAGCAACCGTCAGGCGGCGGTAAAGGCGATTGCCGCGCGCTGTGACGCCTTGGTGGTGCTGGGCGCGCCCAACTCTTCAAACTCGATGCGCCTGGTCGAAGTGGCGAAGCTCGCCGGATGTAAGCAGGCGTTTCTGGTGCAGAATGCCAACGAGCTTGATCTTGCGCGCTTTGACGGAATACGCACGCTCGGCGTAACAGCGGGCGCATCAGCACCCGAAATTCTCGTGCAGCAGGTGCTGGACGTCTTTACCATGCATTATGATACGCGCATTGAAGAAATAGCCGTAACCCGCGAAGATATAGAATTCAAGTTGCCCCGCGCATTGCTTGAATAGAGCGCGGTAAGGAAAAGCTAATGGCCGTTTACACAGATGTTTCCGACGAAGAGCTTGACGCATTTGTCGCAGAGTATGAAATCGGTGACGTAATTTCGTACAAGGGGATTGCCGAAGGGGTTGAGAACAGCAATTACATGCTGCGGACCAATGGCGGGGATGGAACCTATTTTCTGACTTTGTACGAAAAGCGGGTCGCGCCTGAGGATCTGCCGTATTTTCTTGGGCTGATGGAGTATCTGGCGGGGCGCGGTATTTCGTGCCCGCTACCTGTACATGGCCGCGATGGGCAAGCGTTGCGCACCCTTTCCAGCCGTCCGGCGGCTATCGTGACATTTCTTGACGGCATGTCGGTACGCCGGCCGCGGCCGCAGCATTGCGCGATGCTGGGCGAAGGGTTGGCGCGGCTGCATCTGGCCGGAACGGAATTCCCGATGCATCGCGCCAATGCATTGTCGGTGCGCCATTGGCGGCCGCTCTATATGCGCTGCGCCAAGCGCGCCGACGATTTTGCCGATGGACTTGGTGCGGAACTTGACGCGGAACTGCAACAGTTGGAGAACCGCTGGCCGGAAAATTTGCCGGCCGGGGTTATTCATGCAGATGCGTTTCCTGACAATGTTTTTTTCCTGCGTGACAGGTTAAGCGGATTTATTGACTTCTATTTTGCCTGTAACGACGCGCTGGCCTATGACATCGCCATCTGTCTCAATGCCTGGTGTTTTGAGGGGGATGGCGCCTTCAATGTGACCAAGGCGCGCCTGATGCTGGCAGGCTACCAGGCGGTCAGGCCCCTTACATCCGCTGAGTTGGGGGCCCTGCCATTACTGGCGCGCGGGTCTGCCTTGCGTTTTTTATTGACCCGTTTGCACGACTGGCTGTTTCCCGTGGACGGCGCCCTGGTCAGGCCGAAGGACCCCCTTGAATATCTCCACAAGCTGCGGTTTCACCGCGATATCTCGGGTCCCGGCGCCTATGGGATTGATGAATGACCAAAGCAATTCTTGACCGGGTCGATATTTATACCGATGGGGCCTGTTCGGGCAATCCCGGACCCGGCGGCTGGGGCGTTTTGCTGGTGCATGGGGGGGGCGAGAAAACCTTGTGCGGTGGTGCAAGCGACACAACCAATAACCGGATGGAAATGACGGCGGCAATAGAGGCGCTAAAGGCGCTGAAACGTCCGTGTACTGCACATATTCACACCGACAGCGCCTATTTGCGGGATGGCATTACAAAATGGATTCACGGATGGAAGCGCAATGGCTGGCGCACCGCCGATAAAAAACCCGTCAAGAACCAGGACTTGTGGCTGGAACTGGAAGCTCAAATAGAGCACCAGCATGTGACGTGGCACTGGGTCAAAGGCCATGCCGGTCATCCGGAAAACGAACGCGCCGACGCCCTTGCAAATCAGGGCATGGCGCCATTCAAGTCCTGATTTTAGTTGATAGAACTACCGACATTTTCAGCGCTCAGGGCGGCGCGCATTCCTGAAAACATGGATTTGATAATGTCCGATTCATACCGGACCGAGCGGCCATTCTGGCTGTAGCGCGACCATACATCCGCCACCAGCACCAGTGAGCAATTGCACGCGCCAAGGGTCCAGTATTTGTCCACAGCTGTGTGTAAAAAATCCCTGAACGGCAGCGGGT
>JAUSQH010000205.1 GCA_030652895.1 Alphaproteobacteria bacterium | reverse complement strand
GGCCAGCGACGCATTGCGCAGGATCTGGTATTCGCGGTCGGTCAGCGTCTGCGCCGGCGCCACGGTGATCGAGTCGCCGGTATGCACGCCCATCGGGTCCAGGTTCTCGATCGAGCACACGATGATGCAGTTGTCCGCCTTGTCGCGCACCACCTCCATCTCATATTCTTTCCAGCCCAGCACAGATTCTTCGACCAGCACCTCATTGACCGGAGAGGCGTCGACGCCGCTCTCGACGATCTGGATATATTGTTCGCGGTTATAGGCGATGCCACCGCCGGTGCCACCAAGCGTAAAGGACGGGCGGATAACGGCGGGCAGGCCGACTTTATCAAGCCCCGCCAGCGCCTCTTCGCGATTATGCGCAATGAATGAACGAGGCGTTTCCAGGCCGATACGGGTCATGGCTTCACGGAATTTCAGACGGTCTTCCGCCATGTCAATGGCGGCGCGGCTGGCCCCGATCAGTTCCACGCCATATTTTTCCAGCACCCCCATATCCGCCAACGCGAGGGCGGTGTTCAGGGCCGTTTGCCCGCCCATGGTAGGCAACAGGGCGTCGGGGCGTTCTTTCTCGATGATCTTCGCCACCATTTCCGGCGTAATCGGTTCAATATAGGTTGCGTCCGCCAGATCCGGATCGGTCATGATGGTGGCCGGATTGGAATTCACCAAAATCAGCCGGTAACCTTCTTCCTTCAGCGCCTTGCAGGCCTGGGTGCCGGAATAATCAAACTCGCACGCCTGACCGATTACAATAGGTCCCGCGCCGATCAGCAGAATGGATTTTATGTCTGTGCGTTTGGGCATTAGACGGCCCCCGTCTTCATCATCTTCGTAAACCGCTCAAACAGATAGTGGCTGTCTTGCGGGCCGGGGCTGGCTTCGGGGTGGTGTTGCACCGAGAATATGGGTTTGCCCTCGACCGCAATGCCGCAATTGGTGCCGTCAAACAGCGACACATGGGTTTCCGTCACGCCCGAAGGCAGGCTGTCGCGTAACACGGTGAAGCCGTGGTTCATGCTGGTGATTTCCACCTTTCCGGTAGTCAGATCTTTAACGGGATGATTGGCCCCATGATGCCCCTGCAGCATCTTTCCCGTGCGCGCACCCAGCGCCAGCGCCAGCATCTGATGGCCAAGGCAAATGCCGAATACCGGCTTGCCGCTTTCGATCAGCTTACGGATGACCGGCACGGCATATGCGCCCGTCGCCGCCGGGTCACCAGGCCCGTTGGACAGGAAAACGCCGTCTGGTTTGTGGCCCAGAATTTCGTCTGCGGTGGCCGTTGCGGGCACAACGGTAACCTTGCATCCAACATCAGCCAGAGAGCGCAATATATTGCGTTTAATACCATAATCGATAGCCACAACATGATGGATCGGCTGCGTCTGCTGCGTGTAGCCCTGTTTCCAGCGCCAGCGGGTCTCGTTCCAGGTGGTGGTCTGGTGGCCTGTGACGGTGATCGCCAGATCCATACCTGTCAGCCCCGGCCAGGCGGCGGCTTCGGCCGTCAAAGCGGCAATATCGAACTTCCCCGCAGGGTCATGGCATACAACGCCGTGCGGCATGCCTTTTTCCCGGATCAGCCGGGTCAGTGCGCGGGTGTCGATACCGCAAATGCCGATAAGGTTTTGCGACTTTAACCACGCATCGAGATGGCCCTCGGCGCGGTAGTTTGACGGATCCGTAATGTCAGCGCGCAAAATCACGCCGCGCGCGGCGGCTGTTGCTGCTTCGAGATCTTCTGCATTGCAGCCCACATTGCCGATATGCGGAAATGTAAAGGTGATGATCTGCCCCGCATAAGACGGGTCTGTGAGAATTTCTTCGTAGCCGGTAATCGCAGTGTTGAAACACACTTCTCCAACAGCTTCGCCCCTTGCGCCAAGACCCCGGCCATGAAAAACGCTTCCGTCCGCCAGCACCAATATGGCCGAGCTTCGGGATTCTGAACCTGTAGACCAGGGTTCAGGCGTATGATTGTGGGCAGCGGGCATTCCGGGGCTCCTGCGCGAACGAGTGGTTCGTCGCCTGGAAATGATGTGTGTGCGAAAGTCGCCGGACCATAGTCAAATCTCGCCCTGGCGTCAATTTCTCTAGTACGGTTTGGACCGAATGTGAGTGATATAAATGTGGTTTTGCAAAAATTTGCATTTGGGGAATGCTTTGGACTAAAGTCCGGCCACTTCAGCCCACCAAAGGATCGCCTTATGCGCGACAAGATTAACGAAGCTCTTAAAGAATCACTCAAAGCCAAGGAAACTCTTAAGGTTTCTACTTTGCGTCTGATTTTGGCTGCCACCAAAGATCGAGAAATTGCCCTGCGGGGCGAAGACAAAACCCTGACGCAGGACGATATTCTGCAAATCATGCAGAAGATGATCCGGCAGCGCCAGGAGTCCGCCGAGACCTATGAGGCCGCCGGGCGGACGGATTTGTCCACGCAAGAGCGCGAGGAAATCAAAATCATCGAGACGTTCCTGCCGGTTCAGATGAGCGATGAAGAAATTCAGTCCGCCTGTAAGAAAACGGTGTCTGACATTGAAGCCGCTGGTCTGAAGGATATGGGGCGGGTCATGAACACCCTTAAAGATCGCTATACCGGTCAGATGGATTTCAAGAAAGCCAGCGCAGAAATCAAATCGCTGCTACAATAGTTTCCATTGCTGCTCTAGCCATTTTAGCGTCATTTCAACTCAGCGTGAGACGGGACCGGATGCAGTTCGACCGAAATTTCGTCGATGAATTGAAAACACGGGTAAAACTTTCCGATGTTGTCGGCCGTAAATTAAGGCTGATTCGGCGGGGCCGCGAATTTGTCGCGCTTAGTCCATTCAGCAATGAAAAATCGCCTTCTTTCACGGTTAATGATGACAAGGGCTTTTACCACTGCTTTTCTAGCGGCAAGCACGGTGACGCCATTACTTTTCTGATGGAGACCGAAAGCCTGAGCTTTCAGGAGGCGGTCGCCAAGCTGGCCGAGGATCTTGGAATGGAGATCCCCAAGCCCAGTTTCCAGAATAATGAGGAGGCAAGGGTCCGGCAATCCCGGCGTGTCTCGCTGTATGGGGTTATGCAGCAGGCGGCGGCGTTCTTTGCCACCCAGTTGACCGGGCATGCCGGAACGGATGCGCGGGCCTATCTTGACCGGCGTCAGGTGCCCACTGACTTGCGGCAGACGATGGGACTGGGCTATGCGCCGTCTTCGCGCACGCTGTTGTGCGACACATTGACCAATGCGGGGGTGACGCCTGCGCTGCTGGTCGAGGCGGGGCTGGCAATCAGGCCAGACAATGGCGGCGCGCTGTATGACAGGTTCCGCGATCGCATCATGTTTCCGATCACGGACAACAGCGACCGGGTGATTGCTTTTGGCGGCAGGGCGATGTCTGCTGACGCGCAGGCGAAATATCTGAACTCCCCGGAAACGCCACTGTTTCACAAAGGCAATGTTCTTTACAATCTGGCCAATGCGCGGCGTGCCTTACAGGCGCCCATCAAGGGGCAGGGGCGCGATACGCTTATCGTCGCCGAGGGTTACATGGATGTCATTGCCCTGACCCGGGCGGGAATACCCAATGCAGTCGCGCCGCTTGGCACAGCCCTGACCGAAGCCCAGATGGCTATGCTATGGCGTCTAACTCCGGAACCGGTGCTGTGTTTTGACGGTGATGCGGCAGGTGCGCGGGCGATGCTGCGGGTCGTGGAACGTGCACTGCCATTGTTGGAGCCGGGCCGTTCGCTGCGCTTCGTGCTGCTGCCCGAAGGTCTCGATCCCGATGATATCATTGCGCGCCAGGGCGCCGCCGCGATGCAAGAATATATTTCCAAACCCCTGGCGCTGGCCGATATTCTCTGGTCGGCTGAAACAAACCGGCTTCCCCTGGACACGCCGGAACGCCGGGCCGGGCTGGAGCAGCGCTTGCAGGCGCTCTTGTCGTCGATTGGCGACCCGGCGGTTCGCAAATACTATCAAAATGACGTCCGCCAACGGATTTCGGATTTATTTCGTCCTGCACCCGTGTCTTCAAAGCCACAACAGCCGGTTTTTTCCGGCAAGAAGCGTTTTTCCGGCCAACGCCAGCCCTATGCGCCGGCCTACGGGGCCGGGGCAGCCAGCGCGGAGGTTAAACGTACTCATCTGGCCGCCCGCGGCAAGGCCTGGAACATAGGCGCGCGGCGCGAGCAGGTCATATTACTGACGGTTTTGAACCACCCCGGGCTGTTGGAAAGCCATCTTGAAGAGTTTTGCGAAGTGACATTGTCTGATCCGGCACTTGACAGCCTTAGGTCAGTAATCATAGACCTTAAGGCTGCGTTTCCAGACCTTGAAACTGGAGGCATGCGGAGCCACTTAGTAAACCAGGGATTTGGAGATTTACTGGATGCGGTGTTCGTAGCGGGCGCCCATTCAGGGGATTGGTTCTGCGGGGCCGACGCGGCGTTTGCTGACGCTGAAACCGGGTGGTTGCAGACCGTTCAGCGGCATCGCAGAGAAATATTTCGCGAGGTGCTGATCGAGGCGGAGCGGGCGTTGGCGGCGGATTTTTCTGTTGAAAATGAGCAAATCTTAATGAATTTGCAGCAGCAATCGGCCGAGGATGGGGAAGAAGGATTGATCACCGGCTTTGGTGAAGCGTCCGGGCGGATCGTAAAACCTTAATCTGATATCCTTCGGGCTTAGACCAGCAGGGTCATTTCGAAGTGGTATTATTGTTATTTTGTAATGTCTTAGAGTATTTGCATCATCTTATTGACTAACTGTAATCAGTTGCAATAATTGGGTGCTGCTCTGACGCAGGAGATGATTTATGGCGGCAAAAGCAGCAGAAGCTACGGCAGAGACCAAAACAGCGGTCGAAGTAGAAGCGCAAGATCCTCCCTTACTTGACCTTTCTGATCAGGCCGTCAAACGGATGATCCGCAATGCCAAGAAGCGCGGTTATGTGACCTATGAAGAGGTCAATCAGGTCTTGCCTTCGGAAGAGGTTTCTCCCGAGCAGATCGAAGACACAATGACGATGCTCTCGGAAATGGGCATCAATGTGGTCGACGCCGACGAAGCGGAAGAGGCCGCCGAGAGCAAGGAAATCGCTCCGGTTAACGGCGTTCCCGTTGTTCGCGCAGCCAGTACCAGCGAGATGGAGCGCACCGATGATCCGGTGCGCATGTATTTGCGCGAAATGGGCAGTGTCGAGCTGTTGTCCCGCGAAGGCGAAATCGCCATCGCCAAGCGGATTGAGGCTGGTCGCGAAACCATGATCAGCGGCCTGTGTGAAAGCCCGGTGACGTTCCAGGCGATTATCGTCTGGCGCGAAGAGCTTAACGAAGAACGCGTGCTTTTGCGCGACATTATCGATCTGGAAGCCAGTTTTGGCAAAGGGCCCGGACAGCCGACACCAATATTTGAACAGGCTGGTGTGGCGACGCCCGGCGCTCCGGTTGCGCCGGCGCCGGCGGCGGGGGCCGACGGTGATGCGTCTTCTGAAGCTGCTGCTGGCGACGATGATGAAGATGCCGACGCCGAAAGCAATATGTCGCTTGCCAACATGGAAGCCGCGATCCGCCCACTGGTAATGGACGCCTTTGACCAGATCGCCGCAAACTATAAGAAACTTCACAAGCTTGAAGAAGCGCGTATCTCAGGCACCCTTGCCAATGAACCGTTTGGCGAGAGCCAGGAGCGTAAATATAACAGGTTGCGCGCCGAGATCGTGCAGCTGGTTGAAAAACTGCATCTCAATAATAACCGCATCGAGGCGCTGGT